>JAIETY010000048.1 GCA_019744885.1 Sphingomonas sp. | reverse complement strand
GCTCCCCGGCATCGACCGGCCAGCGCTCGCCGCGACCATGCCGAGTCTCGGCGAGAATGACGTGGTGATGCTCGATCTGGGCGCCAACACCGAATGCGACGCAGCCAATCTGGTGCAGTTCGCGGTGATGGGCGCGGCCTATGCCCGCACCACTTTCGACCTCGCCTCGCCGCGCGTGGCGCTGCTCAACATCGGTACCGAGGATATGAAGGGCACCGACAATATTCGTGACGCCGCCGCACAATTAAAGGCCGCGACGCATTTGCCGATGACCTTTGCCGGCTTTGTCGAGGGCAACCGGCTGTCGCGCGGCGACCTCGATGTCATCGTTTGCGACGGCTTTTCGGGCAATATCGCGCTCAAGACGGCGGAGGGCACCGCGCGCTTCGTCGCGGACTTACTCAAGCGCGCGTTCGCAAGCTCGTTCCGTTCGAAAGTCGGCTTCCTGATCTCGCGCCCCGCGACCAAGCTGCTGCGCGATCACCTCGACCCCAATAACCACAATGGGGCGGTGTTTCTGGGGTTGAACGGCATTGTCGTCAAAAGCCATGGCAGCGCCAATGAGAATGGCGTGGCGCATGCAATTGCGCTGGCGGCCAAGCTGGTGCGCGATGACCTGACCCGGCGAATCAGCGACGATCTCGGCAATTTCGAGGCCAAGGCAGCATGATTCGGGCGGTCATCAGCGGCACCGGCTCGGCACTGCCCAAGCGCTGCGTGCTCAATGCTGAGCTAGCGGAAATGGTCGATACCTCGGACGAATGGATCGTCGAGCGCACCGGCATCCGCATGCGCTATCTCGCGGGTGAGGGCGAAACGACCGCGAGCCTTGCCACCGATGCCGCGCGTGCCGCCCTCCTGGCTGCCGGACGCGATGCGACCGACGTCGACCTGATTGTGCTCGCGACCGCTACCCCGGACCAGACCTTTCCGTCATCGGCGACCAAGGTGCAGCATGCGCTTGGCGCGGGCGATTGCGTGGCGTTCGATGTCGCGGCGGTCTGCTCGGGCTTTCTCTACGCCCTGCAGGTGGCGGAAAACATGATCCGCGCCGGGACCGCACGCTGCGCGCTGGTGATCGGCGCCGAGACGTTCAGCCGCATCCTCGATTGGGAAGACCGCGCGACCTGCGTGTTGTTCGGCGATGGTGCGGGCGCGATCGTGCTTGAGGCCGAAGAGGGCGACGGCACGCGCGGCGTGCTCTCAAGCAAACTCCACGCCGATGGCGCCTTCAACGATCTGCTCTATGTCGACGGCGGCCCGTCGACGACCGGCACCGTCGGCAAGGTGCGGATGAAGGGACGCGAAGTCTTCCGCCATGCCGTATCGAAGCTCGCTGCCGTAATGGAAGAAGTGCTGGCGACCGCCGGACTGACCGCCGCCGATGTCGACTGGGTGGTGCCGCATCAGGCCAATGTCCGCATTCTCGACGCAACCGCGAAAAAGCTCGGGCTCGATCCAGCGCAGGTGATCGTGACGGTCGATATCCACGCCAACACCTCGGCGGCCTCAGTGCCGCTCGCGCTCGACACGGCGGTGCGCGACGGCCGCATCAAACGCGGCGACCTGCTCGTGCTCGAAGCGATGGGCGGTGGCTTCACCTGGGGCGCGGCGCTCGTTCGCTTTTGATCGCCACGGCGGCGCATCAGGTAATTTGCTAAGCTTTACGGCTGTGTTAGGCTGATTTCCTGTCAAGGGGAGGAATGCCGCATGGTTGCAGCGGGGACGTTAACACGGGCCGATCTGGCCGAAGCACTTCATCGTCAGGTCGGTCTGTCGCGAACCGATTCGGCGCGGATGGTCGAACAAATCCTGGGTCACATGTGCAACGCACTGGCCGAGGGCGAGAATGTGAAAATCTCGGGCTTCGGCACTTTCGTGCTGCGCGAAAAGGGCGAACGCATTGGCCGCAATCCGAAGACCGGGGTCGAAGTGCCGATCGCGCCGCGCAAGGTGATGACCTTCCGCGCGAGCCAGATGATGCGTGAGCGCATCGTCAAGGCGGGGTAAGTCATTCCTATCATGTCGGAAAAGGCGCCGGGCGCCTATCGGACGATTGGCGAACTGTCGGAAGAAACGGGCGTCGCGCGGCATATCCTGCGCTATTGGGAAACGCGTTTCCCCCAGCTCAGGCCGCTGACTCGGGCGGGCCGCCGACGCTATTACCGACCCGATGATGTGGCGCTGGTGCGCCGCATCAACGCTTTGCTGGGCAGCGAGGGTTATACCATTCGGGGCGTGCAGACGCTGCTCGCCAGCGAAGCCAAACGTGGGGCGACCTGCGACGCGGATGCGGTTGAAGCCGTGCGCAGTGCCCTTGTTGCCGCGCTCGCCGCCGATCGCGATTGACGATCGCCGCCGCGAGTCGCGGCAGTATTTGTGGTCCGATCACGCGCCAAAACCGTCCGATGGCGTTCGAATCGCGGCGCAATTACCCGGATTGGGTATCTTGCTCCGGGATCAAGCCGCTGCGCAACAGTCGGGCGACCGCGCGGGCTACGGTGTCGGCGCTCAATTCCTCGCCCCACACGCCATAGCGCAACCCGAGGAACACGTTCATGCCCATGATCGCCCAGGCATGGACTTCGCTGTGATCGCCGCGCACTTCGCCGCGCGCCGCTGCCGCTTCCAGACGTTGGGCAATACGCTCGGCCGTCGTCGAATAATGCGCGCGAAAGCTGTCGGGATCGACGAATTCAGCCTCGTCGATGATGCGATAGATTTCCTTGTGGCCGCGGACAAAGTCGATGAACGCTTTCAGGCCCGCCTGCTCGGCGGCAACCTGGTCGGGCGCCGACTGTAGCACCGGCGCGACATGATCGCGGACCTGATCCGACATGTCGCGCACCAACGCCCGGAACAGCGCGTCCTTGCTGTCAAAATAGGTGTAGAAACTGCCCAGCGCCACGCCCGCTCGGCGGGTGATCCCGCTGATCGACGCTTCATGAAAACCGCGCTCGCCGAATTCGCTGCGGGCGGCATCAAGGATGGCGCGGCGCGTCTTGCGGCCGCGATCGGTGCGCGGCTGCTTGGTGTCGGGTGAGGCGATCGTTACCGGCATTGCGCTTGGTGTTATCTCGGAAGTTGAAACATGGTTCAACTTTCAGTATAGTTCCCCTGAACCTGAGCGCAACCCGCAGAAGTCCGCGCCGGCCATAGGAGGGACTCACGATGACACACCGCACTGCCAGCCTTCGCGCCGCGCTTTTCGCAGGCGCCACGTTGATCGCGCTGCCTGCCGCCGCCCAGACGGCCCCTGCGCCGCAGCCGCAGGCCGCCCCTGCCGTCGCCAATACTGACGATGTTGTCGTGATCGCGCGACGCCGCGAGGAACGGCTGCTCGACGTGCCGATTGCGGTGTCGGCGCTGTCGCAGACCGATCTTGCGAAGCTGCAGGCGATCGACCTGTCGGGCATCCAGGGCGCGATCCCGAACGTCAATCTGGTGCAGGGACGCGGATCGAGCACCAGCGCCAATTTCTTCATCCGCGGCATCGGCCAGCCCGACGCGCTCCAGACCTTTGACCCGGCCGTCGGCGTCTATGTCGACGGGGTTTACTTGAGCCGTATCCAGGGCGCGCTGCTCAACCTGTTCGACGTCCAGCGCGTCGAAGTGCTGCGCGGGCCGCAGGGCACGCTTTACGGTAAGAATACAATCGGCGGCGCGGTCAACATCGTGACGCGCAAGCCCGATCTCACCGGCTTCCACGCCAGCGCCGATGTGACCTATGGCGCCTATAATCAGGTGCTGCTCAACGGCTATGCCACCGCGCCGCTGATTGAGGACAAGCTCGCGCTGTCGCTGGCGGGGACGTATGACACCCGCGACGGGCTGGTCACCGATCCGCTGACCGGGCGCCGGTTCAACGATCGCAATTTGTGGGCCGGGCGCGGCATTTTGCGCTTCAAGCCCGCTGATGGCTTCGAATTCACGCTGTCGGGCGATTATACCAAGCAACGCAATGCCGCGACCCTGGGCTATCCGACCGCGCCGCTGCTGCGGACGAGCCTGTTTCCGGCCGGGGCCACGGTGCTGGTGCCTGCTCAACCCTATGGCCCCTATAACTTCCGCGCCTCGACCAGCCTGACACCGAGCCAGGGCCAGCGGCTCGACCATTGGGGTGTCGGCTTCACCGCCAACATCGACATTACGGACACGCTGCAATTCGTGTCGATCACCGGCTATCGCAAGCTCGACCCGAGCTTCTTCATCGACATCGATGCGAGCCAGTTCCTGCTCGGCGATGTGTTTGTCGGGGTGAACCAGAAGCAGTTCAGTCAGGAAGTGCAGCTGAAATATAACGGCAACAAGCTGAAGGGCGTGTTCGGGCTTTATTATCTGAACGAGGATGTGACCTCGAACCAGACCGCCTTTGGCAATGACATCTTCACCTTCCTTGGCGCGCCCACGACCTTCACCCGGCTGATCAACGACACGCAAAATACCAAGAGCTATGCCGCATTCGGCCAGCTGACCTATGATTTCACCGATCGTTTGGCCTTCACCGGCGGCTTGCGCTACACCAAGGAAGACCGGCGCTATAACCGCTTCACGACGACGATTTCGTCGCTGGCGGCGCTCAACAACCTGCAGTTCCGCTTCCCGGACAGTCTGCCCGCGCCGCTCAATACCGACAATGTCGCGAGCTTTGATGCCTGGACGCCAAGCTTCACGCTGAGCTTCAAGCCCAACCGCGACAGCCTGATCTACGCCAGTGCCAATCGCGGCTTCAAGTCGGGCGGGTTCAACGGCCGCGCGAACAGCGTCAATGATCTGACTTTGGTCGTCAACGGCGCGCCGACGATCGTCAACCGCTTCCGCCCCGAAACCGTGTGGACCTATGAAGTCGGCGCCAAGGGCAGCTTTGCCGATGGCCGGGTCAAGCTGTCGGCGGCGGCATTCTACTCCGATTACAGCGACTTCCAGGCGCGCGTCGGCGGCGGCGTAGTGGGCGCGGCCAATACCGGCGTCTTCCCCGTCATCAACGCCGGCAAGCTGCGCATCTGGGGGATCGAACTCGAAGCAATCGCCAAGCCGACGCGCGCCTTCACGCTGACGGGATCGTTCGGCTATCTCGATGCCAAATATCTGCGCTTCGATGATGGTCGCCGCGTGCCGCCAGGCAGCTTCTCGTGCAACCCGACCGGCAATGCCATCACCTGCCGCCCGGCGTTCGCGCCGCCGATCTCGGCGCGCCTCGCAGGCGACTATGTCGTGCCGATCGGGTCGAGCAAGCTGACGCTTGGGCTCGAAGGCCGCTTCATCGACAAGCAGTATTTGTCGGTGGACAATCGCGCGGGGCTGACCGAGCCGGGCTATGCGCTGGGCAATGCCTATGCGCAGCTGGATCTCGACCAGAATTTCTATTTCCGCGCGGCGGTGAAGAATTTCTCCGACACGCGCTACCGCACCGACGGCCAGGAATTTTCGAGCGTCGCCAACATCCAGACGGTCTATTATGGTGACCCGCGGACATGGTCGATCACGGCGGGGATCAAATTCTGAGCGATTGCGTGGTGCTGATGTGCGCGGTGGGCGGGCGCGACGAGGCCGAGGCGATTGCCACGGCTTTGGTCGAAGCCCGGCTCGCCGCGTGCGTCCAGCTACTGCCGGTCGACAGCGTCTATCGCTGGGAGGGGAAGACCGAGCGGGCGAGTGAAGTGATGCTCCACGCCAAAATGACGCGCGACCGGCTCGTCGAGGCCGAAGCATTGATCAAGGCGCGGCACAGCTATGCGCTGCCGGAGATTATCGCGGTGCCGATCGTGGGCGGATCGGCTGAGTATCTGGCTTGGGTGCGAGCGTCGGTGGAAACCAGCGGTCAGCCATAACTCGTAAAGTTTAGGCCGACCAGAATCTTGGTCCCCAGCGACACGCCGACCAAGGCCATTGCCATGAAGCAGCGGCGATCCCAGCCGATGTTCGCGATCATGGCAACCAAGATGGGCAGCCCGATCATCCAGGTGATATTGGCTAGCGACCTGAAAGCTAACGCGTCGGTGAGCAACACAAATGCGGAGGTCACTGCCGCAACGACGATCACCTGCAGCGAATATCGATACCGAGCGAGGATGTTGGGAGACGTCAGCGCGCCGCCTTCAACGTGCGCCAGTCGAATGTGGGGATGTCAGACGGCAACGCGATCGCGGCGATCAATGTTGTCGATCCGGGCACGCGCCATAGAAAGCGAGACCCTGCTTCGGTCGGGCCGAGCGCCCCGCAGGGTTCGGAGGGCCAGTCAGCTGCCTCGGTATTCTTATATCGCGCGAGCAAGGCGCCTTTGGGTTCAAGCGTGAAATGGCCCGGTGTGCCCTTGTCGGGTACCAGCACGCAATCGGCGGCATCGGCCCCCGTCACCCCGGCGGCGACAAGCACTGCTGGCAGGATGGTCGCGACGGGCGCCCCCGCCTTCAGGCGGAACAGCCGGACCAGCGGATAAAATTCGCGCTTTCCGCCATCCACTTGAGGGGGCTGCTCGATCGAAATGCCAGGCACCGTCGGATCGGCGATCAGCCGCGATTCGGGGCAGGCATAATGCCACATCGAAACCCCGGCGCCCCGCACCTCCCGCCAGGGACAGCGCTTGCCAAACTCCTCCGCCAACGCGGCGGGCGGCTTGGGTTTGGCAGCGGGCTTGGCCGCCAATGTGGTCGGCAGTAGCGCCAGCATGATCAGGCCCGTCGTCACTGCCCGCATAACTTTGCCTCCTGGTGTCGCGGAAAACGAATTTAACCCGCCTGTCGCCAAAGTAAAAGAGTCCGTTCATGTTCATAATGCTCGCCATTGCCGACGAAAGCACAGCGATGCCCGGACCGCAGCCGATTATAGCACCAGCGCGGACAATCCCCCGCCCGCCGCCTCCACGGTCGACAGCACCGGGGCCGCAAATGCCAATATGCAGCCCGATCGCGTCTTGACCTACTGTCTCGCCACCAGAGGCTCGGACGCCTACCGCTCCCGTGTCGCGCTGAACGTCACTTCGTTATAGCGCTCGGCGATGTAATTCACTTCCCACGCTGATTTGGCGAGGAACACAGGATTGCCGTCGCGGTCCTTGGCCATCGCGCCGCGGTTCAAATCCATGAAGCTCTTGAGCTCAGCCGGGTCGCTTGCCGACACCCAGCGCGCGGTTTCGAAAGGTGCCATTTCGAGGCCCGCATCGACCTTATATTCCGCGTCCAGCCGCGACAGCAGCACTTCGAGCTGGAGCTGCCCGACGACACCGATGATCCAGTTCGAACCAATTTCGGGGTAGAAGACCTGCGTCACGCCTTCCTCGGCCATGTCATCGAGCGCTTTGCGCAATTGCTTGGTCTTGGTCGGGTCCTTCAGCGCCACCCGCCGCAGGATCTCGGGCGCGAAATTTGGCAGGCCCGTGAAGCGCACATCGGCGCGCTCGCTCAGCGTATCGCCGACCCGGAGCGTCCCGTGGTTGGGAATGCCGATGATGTCGCCCGGGAAGGCTTCGTCCGCCAGCTCGCGATTCTGCGCGAAGAACAGGATCGGCGAATGGATCGCGATCGGCTTGCCGTGGCCAGTCGGCGTCAGCTTCATGCCGCGCTTGAAGGTGCCCGAGCACAGCCGCATGAAGGCAATCCGGTCGCGGTGCTGCGGGTCCATATTGGCCTGCACCTTGAAGACAAAGCCGGTGACTTCGGTGCCGTCGGGGCTGACCGGACCTGGCTCGGCAGGCTGAGGGCGCGGACCCGGCGCGTGGCGGGCAAGCGCGTCGATCAGCTCGCCAACACCGAAATCCTTGAGCGCCGAGCCAAAATACACCGGCGTCTGATCGCCGCTCCGATAGGCCTCGGCGTCGAACGCGCCGTATCCGCCGAGCGCGAGTTCGGCCTCGTCGCGCAGCCGCTGCAACCCCACCGCCGACAGCGCGCCTGCCAGCGCGGGATCATCGAGTCCGCTGAACTGGGTCGCTTTGCCCACATATTCGCGGCTGCCGCCTTCGGGCTGCATCAGCCGATTGGTGTGGAGGTCGTAAATCCCCTCAAACTCGCCGCCCATCCCGACCGGCCAGCTCATCGGGGTGACATCGAGCTGGAGGATGTCGGCAATCTCGTCGAGCAACGCGAAGGCATCGCGCCCCTCGCGGTCGACCTTGTTGACGAAGGTGATGATCGGCACCGACCGCAACCGGCAAACCTCGAATAATTTCCGCGTCTGCGCCTCGATACCGCGCGCGGCGTCGATCACCATGACGGCGGAATCGACGGCGGTCAGCGTGCGATAGGTGTCTTCGCTGAAATCCTCATGCCCCGGCGTGTCGAGCAGGTTGAAGGTGATCCCGTCCTTCTCGAAGGTCATGACCGATGAGGTGACCGATATGCCGCGCTGCTGCTCGATCTTCATCCAGTCCGACCGCGCACGCCGATTCTGTCCGCGCGCTTTCACTTCGCCCGCGAGATGGATCGCGCCGCCGAAATAGAGCAATTTCTCGGTCAGCGTGGTCTTGCCGGCGTCGGGGTGGGAAATGATCGCGAAAGTGCGGCGGGGGAAATGGACGGTCATTCCCATCCCCTAGAGCAATGTTGAGACGAACGGAATCACTCTCGATCCGTTCGTGCTGAGCTTGTCGAAGCACCGTTCTTCTTGTTCGAGCGGCTCGCAAAAGAAGGACTGCCCTTCGACAAGCTCAGGGCAAGCGGGAGAGAGTGGCTCCAATCAAACTCAAGGCGTGAGCGTCACCCGCATCTCGCAAGCCCATGTGGCGCCCGGTGCAACCGCGAACACACCCGGCTTGTCGCGAAACTCGCCCTGAAAACCGACGCTGTCGGCAATGCCGTGCCACGGCTCGATGCAGACATAGCGCGCGCCGGGCTTGGTCCAGATGCCGAGCCGGGGCGTGTCGGGAAAGGTGATGTCGAGCTGGGGACCCGTGCTCGCGCCATAACGGAGCGCGCGCGAGGTGACGGGGTTCCAGATCAGCGCATCGCGTTCGAACAGCGCGTACGCGAGCGGCAGCGTGTCGCCGGCAACTGGGGTCGGGCGATCCTCGGCGATCAGGCCATCAAGGTTCAGGCCGCGCACCGGACCCGGCTCGTGCGCCTCGAAGACGATCCGGTGATCCTCCCGCGCGGCGCCGTACGGCAGCGGCCACGCAAAGGCCGGGTGCCAGCCGAAACTGGCAGGCAGCGGCGTATCGCCGGGATTGCCGATCTTGGCCGTCATCGTCAGCGTCGCGCCGTCGATCGCAAAGCCGATCTCGAGCAGGAACCCGTAGGGGTACATCGCGCGCGTTTCGGCCGAATCGGTCATCCGGAACAGCGCATGAGTTGCGGAAGACTCGGCGCGATCGAACGCCGATCGCCGCGCAAAGCCGTGCTTCTCCATCCGGTAGGATTCGCCGTCGATCCATAAAGTGTCGTCGTTCAGCCGCCCGACAATCGGAAACAGGATCGGCGCCCGCCCGCGCCAAAAGGCCGGGTCGGCATCGGTCATCAGCTCGCGCCCGTCGGCATCCTTCAGTGACGACAATTCGGCGCCCAGCGGGTTGATCGCGGCGGTCAACGCCCCCGATCCGATCGTGATAAGCTCAGTCATGCGTGCCCTTGTCGACCGATATCAGGCCGGGATCGCGCGCATGCGATTGCCGCGCGCGTTATGCTCAACTTCGGCCAGCCCCAGCCGTTCCATCAGCGGCGGCACATACATGCCGAAGCGGCCGCGCAAGCCCTTCTTCAAGCCATACCAGCCGCCGACCGGATTGTCGGGCGACCGCCCCCAAGCCTCGACCGTGCCGGGCTTGGCGTCCTTCTGCTCATCGGCCGATCCGAGCTCGACCCAGTCGCCGTGCGCGACGAGCATCGCGTGCAGGTCGTCGAGGCAGCGCGCGTCATAGTGCAGCACGGTCTTGCCGACAGTGCAGACCAGAATCGCGCGCCCATCGCGTTCGGCACGGTGCATGGTGAAGTCGCTCGTCAGCGGCGGCGTCTTCAACTGCCACGGATCGTCGGTGGTGCCCGATCCTAGTGCTGACGTGCCTTCGCTCATGGCCGCGAGGATAACCGATCAGCCGCGCAGAGTCGCCCCCAGTTTCGCCGCCGCCGCCACCACCTTGTCGGCGATGGCCTTCAGTTCTTCGTCGGTGAAGCTCTTGTCGACGGGCTGTAACGTCACTTCGATCGCGAAGGATTTGGCCCCGTCGCGCTCGAACCGGTCGAACAGCCGCGCCCCGGTGATCGCCTTTTTGTCGACCCCGCGCACCGCCCGCACCAACGTGTCGGCGGCGAGATCGGCGGGGACGAGGAAGGCGAAGTCGCGCGTCACGGCTTGCAGCGCGGGTGGCGCATAGGCCGGGCGCATGAAGCTGGCGGCGCGCTTGGCCGGGATCGCATCGAGATAGAGCTCGACCGCTGCCACCGCACCGTCGAGGTCAAACGCCTTCAGCGTCAGCGGATGCAGCATGCCGAAGGCGGCGAGTACGGTCTTCGGCCCGAGCCGCAGCGTGCCCGACTGGCCGGGGTGCCACGCATCGCCTGCCTCGCCGAACACCTGGAGGTTCTCCACCGGCACGCCCGCTTCGGCCAGCAGCGCGAGCGCCTCCGCCTTGGCGTCGAAGGCGTCGAAGCCCTGCGCCTTGCCGCTTTGCCAGCTGCGCGGCGCCTTGTTGCCCGCGAGCACCACGCCGAGCGTCATCCGCTCGGCATCGCTCAGGTAACGGCGGCCAAGTTCGAACAGCCGCACGCTCGGCACGCCGCGCTTCAGGTTGCGCGCGGTGGCGGCGAGCAGGCCGGGCAGCAGCGAGGGGCGCATGACCTTCAGGTCTTCGCTGATCGGGTTCGCAAGCGTCCAGGCGAAGTTGCTCGCGCCTGCAAACACGGCGGCCTGCGCTTCGGGCAGGAAGCTCCAAGTCACGGCTTCGTTCAGCCCGCGCGCGGCGGCGGCACGGCGGACGCGACGTTCGAGCTTTTGCTCGGGTGTCGCGGTCGGGCGCGCGACGCCGGGGGTGCGGGGGAGCGGCACCGGCGGCACCTTGTCGATGCCCTCGATGCGGATGACTTCCTCGACCAGGTCGGCGGCGCCATCGACGTCGCGGCGCCAGCTCGGCACGCCGACCTGCCAGTCGGGCGACACGGTGAAGCCGAGCGACTCAAGAATCGCGCGCTGGCGGTCGGGCGCTATCGCGAGACCGCCGAGCGTTTCCGCTCGGTCAGGATAATAGGCGATCGTCTTGGTCGCGAGCGGGGGCGTGCCCGCGCGCGTCACTTCGCTCGGGGTGCCGCCGCACAGCTCGACCACCAGCGCGGCGGCAATCGCCAGCCCCTCGTCGAGGAACGCAGGGTCCACCCCGCGCTCGAACCGGGTGCGCGCGTCGCTCGTCAGCAGCAGTTTCTGGCCAGTGCGGGCAATGCTCTCGGGATCGAAATAGGCGCATTCGATCAACACGTCGGTGGTCGTGTCAGAAACGCCGGTTTCCTCCCCGCCCATGATACCGCCAATGTCATGTACCTTCACCGCATCGGCGATCACGGTCATGGTCTCGTCGAGCGCATAGGTCTTGCCGTTGAGTGCGACCACGCTTTCGCCCGCGCGGGCCTTGCGCGCGACGAGGCCGCCGTCGAGCTTGGCCACATCATAGACGTGCAGCGGGCGGCCCAGATCGAACATCACATAATTGGTGATGTCGACCAGCGCCGAAATCGGCTTTTGCCCGATCGCCTTCAGGCGGCGCTGCATCCAGTCGGGGGCGGGGCCATTGGTCACACCCCGCACCAATTGCCCGTAGAAGGCCGGGGCGCTGTCCGCATCGTCGGTGGCTACCGATGGTCCCGGCCCAGATACGGACAACGAGACGGGCTTCAGCGGGCGCAAATGGCCCATGCCGCCCGCCGCCAGGTCACGTGCGATGCCGCGCACACCCATGCAATCCTGCTTGTTGGGGGTGACAGAGACATCGATCACCGGATCGGTGAGGCCAGCATAGTCGGGGTAGGGCGTGCCGACCGGCGCATCGTCGGCTAGTTCGATAATGCCATCATGATCGTCGCCGAGTTCAAGCTCTTTCGCCGAACACATCATGCCGTTCGATTCGACGCCGCGAATCGACGCGACCTTCAGCTCAAAGCCGCTCCCGGGCACCACCGCGCCTGCGGGGCCGAACACGCCGAGCATCCCGGCGCGGGCATTGGGCGCCCCGCACACGACCTGAAGCGGGCCATCCCCGGCATCGACCTGCAGCACTTGCAGCTTGTCGGCCTGCGGGTGCCGCTCCGCCGACAGCACGCGCGCGACCCGGAACGCGGCGAGTGCCGCGCCTGGTTCTTCGACGCCTTCGACCTCCAAGCCGATGCGGGTCAGCGCGAGCACGATCTCGTCGAGTGAGGCGGTGGTATCGAGATGCTCCTTGAGCCAGCCGAGCGTGAACTTCATGCCCCCACTCCCCCGCTCAAGGTCGGCACGTCGAGCACGCCGAAGCCATAGTGCCGCAACCAGCGGATATCGCCGTCGAAGAAGGCGCGCAGATCGTCCATCCCGTATTTGAGCATCGCCAACCGATCGATCCCGCAGCCGAACGCGAAGCCTTGCCACACATCGGGATCGTAACCGCCCGCTTCGATCACCTTGCGGTGGACCATGCCCGAGCCGAGCACTTCCATCCAATGGTCGCTGCCGCCGATCACGCGCTTGCCGTTCTGGATGGTATAGCCGACATCGACTTCGGCCGATGGCTCGGTGAAGGGGAAATAGCTCGGGCGCAGCCGCAGCACGATATCGTCGCGCTCGAAATAGGCCTTAAGGAAGGTCTCAAGCGTCCATTTGAGATGGCCAAGCGTGATCCCCTTGTCGATCACCAGCCCCTCGACCTGATGGAACATCGGCGTGTGCGTGGCATCGCTGTCGGAGCGATAGGTCCGCCCCGGCGCGATGATATACACCGGCTTGTCGCCGCCCGTCGCCTGCATGGCGCGGATTTGCACTGGCGAGGTGTGCGTGCGCAGGACCATCGGCGTTTCATGCTCGCCCGCGAGGTAGAAAGTATCGTGCATTGCCCGCGCGGGATGCGTCTCGGGGATGTTGAGCGCGGTGAAATTATACCAGTCGGTCTCGATCTCGGGACCCGTCGCCACGGCAAAGCCCAGATCGGCGAAAATTTCGGCCAGTTCGTCCATCACCTGGCTCACCGGATGGATCGTGCCGAGCGGCAGCGGCTCGGCGGGCAGCGTCATGTCGAGCGTCTCGGCGGCGAGGCGCGCATCGAGCGCCGCGCGGTCCAGCGCGGCTTTGCGCGTGGTGAGTGCTTCAGTGACGGCTTCGCGCAAAGCGTGAATACGCGGGCCTTCGGTCTGGCGTGCCTCAGGGGTCATACCGCCAAGCGTCTTCAGCAGCGCAGTGACGCTCCCCGACTTGCCGAGCGCCGCGACGCGAATCGCCTCCACGGTATCCGGCGTGGTTGCCGCGTCGATCTGGCCGAGCAGCTCGGTCCGCATCTGGTCTAGGTCAGTCATCCGCCATTCCTTTGTCCCGCGCCTGCTAGCGGGAGATGCATCAAAGAAAAAGGGCGCCGGTGTTGCCACCGACGCCCCGTATTTCATGCTCGCGCCAGATCCGCTCAGGCGGCCTGGGGCAGAGCCGCCTTCGCTTGCGCGATGATGCCGCTAAACGCGCCGCCCTCGTGCATGGCGAGATCGGCGAGGACCTTCCGGTCGAGTTCGATGCCCGCGAGCTTCAGCCCGTGCATGAACTGCGAATAGGTCAGGCCTTCGGCGCGGACGCCGGCGTTGATGCGCTGGATCCAGAGCGCGCGGAACGAGCGCTTCTTAACCTTGCGGTCGCGATAGGCATATTGCCCGGCCTTTTCGACGGCCTGGCGAGCGATGCGGATCGTGTTCTTGCGACGGCCATAATAGCCCTTCGCCGATTCGAGGATCCGCTTGTGCTTGGCGCGGGTGGTTACACCCCGTTTGACGCGTGCCATTTATCTGTGCTCCCTCAGCTCAGGCCGTACGGCGCCCACGCCTTGACGGTCGCGGTGTCGGCCTTCGACAGCACCGAGGTGCGGCGATTCTGGCGAATATATTTGGCGTTGTGGCTGATCAGCCGGTGACGCTTGCCCGCGACACCATGCTTCAACTTGCCCGTCGCGGTCAGCGTGAAGCGCTTCTTCACACCGCTCTTGGTCTTGAGTTTGGGCATTTTCGTCTCCTTCGTTTGCGCGACGATTTATGAACGACCACGGCAGCCCATACCGGCCGGACCATTCCTCTTACTCGCGGAAAGGCGGGCGCATAGAGGAAGCGGTCGTACTTGGCAACTGGCGCTGCGGGAAAAACAACCGCCCGTCCAGTGCGTCAGCGGTGATTGAGCTGCCGGATCAATGTCGGCAGCGCCGCAAGTGCCTCGATTCGCGCGGATGCCCGGCCAATATCGGGGCTGTTGGCGTGCGCCAACCCCCACGGGCCACGACGCAGGAAGATCGCGACCATGCCAGCGTTCCGCGCCGGGATGATATCATTGTCGAGCCGGTCACCGACATAGGCGATGGCGCACGGCGGCAGTCCGGCAACATCGGCGATTCGCTCAAAGAACAGTGGTGATGGCTTTTCGATCCCCCAGCCGCTCGACGTGGCGATGAAATCAACTGACGTGCCGCAGGCGTGCAATGCTGCTTCTGCCGCTTCGGGCTGGTTGCCAGCGATGCCCACCATCAGCCGCTGCGATCGCAGCGCGGCCAGACAGGGGAGCGCATCGGGATAAAAATCCCGTGGTTCGATAGTATAGCCTCGTCCGGCCTCGACCCGGGCGCGTTCGGCGGCATCGACATCAAGGCCGGGGGCAAAATGGTCAAAAACCCGCCGATGATGCGCGCCGCTGGCAATCACATCATGAAACGCCATGGAAAACTCGTCGCGAGGGACTCCCAGCCAATCGGCCCAAAGCGCCCATTGGCGCGTTTCGTCGACCAATGTTTCGCCGACGTCGAAAACAACGGCGCGGATCATCCCCCTTCAATGCCCCCGGCAGCTTAGCGCTTCGATGATGTCGTCCACCCGCGCGGGTTCGCCTGCGGCGATCACTTCGCCGATGCTGTCGCTGGTCAGCGGGTCGCCCTGCCAGTCGCACATGCGCCCGCCCGCGCCTTCCACCACCGGCACCAAGGCGGCGAAGTCGTGAATTTTGAGCCCCGCTTCGACGACCACATCGATATGTCCGCACGCGAGGCAGCCGTAATTATAACAGTCGCCGCCGAGCACGGTTGAGCGCACCTGCGCATCGAGATGTTCGAAGGCGTGGAGTTGCGAATCATCGAACAGCGCAGGCGAGGTGGTCGCGAGCAGTGCCTCGTCGAGTGCCTTCACCAGCCGCGTGCGGGCGGGCGCGCCGTTGAACAAAGTCGGCTGGCCGATGACGCCGGTCCAGCGTTCGCGCAGGATCGGCTGGTCGATCACGCCGAGCATCGGCCAGCCCTCGACCATCAGCGCTATCAGCGTGCCGAAGATCGGGCGACCCGAGATGAACGCGCGGGTGCCGTCGATCGGATCGAGCACCCAGGCGCGCCCGCTCTTGCCCGGCTTCGTCCCATATTCCTCGCCGATGATCGCATCATCGGGAAAGGTCCGCTCGATCAACTGGCGCATCGCTGCTTCGGCGGCGCGGTCGGCCAGCGTCACCGGCGACGCATCAGCCTTACTCTCCAGCCCGAATTCGGCGCGAAAATAGGGGCGGATCGCGGCCCCCGCGACATCGGCAAGGGCGGCGGCAAGATCGATATCGGCTGGAGAGATGCGCATCGTCGCTGCCTAACCCGCCTGATCGGGCGACGCCAGACTCGCATCCGTCACAAAGCCCTGACAAAAGGGCGGTCATGCGCTTTCTGATCCCATCGCTCGCCGCCATTGCGCTCATCGCAAGTCCTGCCGCCGCGCAGCTTCGCCCGCTGGTCGCGCCGCCCGAGAGCGCGGCCAAGGCGAACAGCGACGGCGTCGATGTCTTCGTGGTCAACGAAGGCCCCGAAGCGGCACCGGTGACCGCGCCCGAGACGATCGACACGATCGCCAAGGATGGCACCGCGCTGACGCTCGAATTGATCCGCTCGACGACCGATACGGCGCCTGTACCGCCGGGGGGGTTCGCGAAGCTGCGCTATCGGCTCGCACCGCTGCGGCCTGACGCCCCGCAAGTCGCGACAGCAATCCCGCGCGCACCGCGCCCCGAAGAACCCGGCGAGACCCAAATCGCCGACTCGCACGGGCTGGCGAGCGGTTTCCTGGGGCGGTTCCGCCCCTATGAACCGACCTATGTCGCGATCGGATCGGGGCAGGAAAATACCAAGGCGCAGTTCAGCTTCGCGATGCGGCCCTTCGGCGGCACCGGCGTGCTGTCCTATTTGAACGTGGCCTATACCCACACTTTCTTCTGGGCCTTCAACCGGGCCTCGGCGCCGATCACCACCACAATCTACAGCCCCGAAGTGTTCGTCGATGTACCCGTCGGCGAGCAGGTCAATGTTGCCTTTGGCTATCGCCACAGCTCGAATGGCGGCGGCCCGCGCGATTCGGTCGACGCCAATCGGCTCTATCTGCGGGTGAACAAGGCGTTCGATCTCGGGCGCGGCTGGCGGCTCGATGTCGCACCGCAGGGCTGGGTGTTTTTCGGCACGCGCGGCGTCGCCCGCGATCTTGATCGTTTCTGGGGCAATGCCGGGATTACGGCGTCGATCGCTCAGCGCGACGGGCTGAAGCTGCAAGTCTATGGCCGGGGCGATCCGACCAGCGGGCGGGGCTCGGCCGAGCTGTTCCTGTCCTATCCGTTGCAGCGGATCGGCGGCGATGTCGGGCTCTACCTCTTCGGCCAGGCCTTCACGGGCTATGGCGAGACTTTGCCGCGTTATAATCAGCAAGCCACCACCGCGCGGATCGGGATCGCGCTTACCCGCTAAGGCCCTGGTTGGCGCAGCGGCGCCGGTCGGCTAGTGGCTGGTCATCATCCTGTCGAGGAACCATCCCATGCGCCTTGCCCTTGCTGCCGTCGCTCTGCTCGCTGCCACCCCGGCGCTTGCCGAACTCAAGCCGGGCGCTGCCGCGCCGCTGTTCACCGCCGCAGGATCGGTGGCCGGCCAGCCCTTCACGGTCGATCTGAAGGCGGCGCTGAAGAAGGGGCCGGTCGTGCTCTATTTCTTCCCCGCCGCGTTCACGCCGGGCTGCAACGCCGAGGCCCATGCCTTTGCCGAGGCGATTGCCGATTTCAAGGCAGCGGGCGCCACGGTGATCGGGATGACGGCGGGCAATACCGACCAGATCGCCAAATTCTCCAGCGCCTATTGCGCAGGCAAATTTCCGGTCGCGGCGGCGACCCCGGCAGTGGCGGCAGGCTATGACGTTGCCCTCAAGAAGCCCGACGGCAGCGCCAGCGGTTATACCAGCCGGACCAGCTATGTGATTGCGCCCGAAGGCAAGGTTATCTTCGTGCATAGCGACATGAGCGCGGCCGGGCATGTCAACATGACGCTGGCCGCCGTGAAGCGCTATCAGGCAACCCGTCGCTGACCTTCGTGCAATCGACCCTAGCGCTCACCGAATATTAGGCCTTTTCGCGGTAGAAACCACGTGTTCGACGCTCGCATCACTGCGGGCGACAGTGCGATGATGGGCTTGGTAGTCGATGAGCGGAAGCAGGGCAGTGCGGCAGGTAACGCAGTTGGCAGATCGGGACTCGGCCGAACAGTCGATGTTCGACCGCGTGCGCGATTTTCTGACGCGCAATGCGCTCGGCCCCGATCCGGTCAATTATGAATTCGGCTATCGCGTCGCGAGCAATCCCGACAGCGACCTTGCGCGCACGGTCGATGAACTCACCGACGGTGGCATCCGCCTGACCCGTACCGATATCGAAATGCTGGGCGGCGCGGTTGGCATCGGCGCCACGCCTTCTTCCGAAGCGCAGCGCGAGGCGATCGGTCAGGTGCTGGTCGCGCAGACCCAGATGCAGGTCGAAGGCTTTCAGGACCTTGTCGCCAACATTCGCAGCGAGGCACGTGACTTTGGCCGCGACCTCGCCGCCAAGGCCGATGCGATGCGCGACATCGGGCCATCGGTATCGGTGTCCGATATCGTTCGCCTGACAAGCGCGATGCTCGAACGCGTGCAGAGCACCGAAGAACAGCTCGAAGCCGCGACGCGCGAAGCCGATGAACTGCGCCAAAAGCTTGAGGAAGCGCGCGACAATGCCCAGCGCGATCCGCTGACCGGGCTCGCCAATCGTCGCGCCTTTGAAGAAGGCTTTGCCGAGCACGCCGCCCGGGGCGCCACTATCGGTGTGGCAGTGTGCGACATCGATCACTTCAAGCGCGTCAACGACGGGTTCGGGCACGCCGTCGGCGACCGGGTGCTCAAGGCGATTGCCAAGACCCTGTCCGAACGGTGCGAAGGCCAATTGGTCGCGCGCTATGGCGGCGAGGAATTCGTCGTGCTGTTCGCCGACCTGACGCTCGACGCGGCGCATCTATTGCTCGAAACGGCGCGCGAGGAAGTGTCGCGCAAGCGCTATCGTTTGCGCGAAACCGATGTGCCGCTCGGCGAAGTCACTTTTTCGGCGGGGCTGACGATGGCGCGACCGAATGAACCGGCGGGCGACGTGTTCGTGCGCGCCGACGGTCTGCTCTATGCAGCCAAGGCCGACGGACGCAATTGCGTGAAGATCGGCTGATCGTTTCGGTGAAATACGCCATAAATTGGCGTTGAATTCACAGCTCAGTGGCGCAAGGCGCCAAACGAACTGGGTTACCGCAGCGATAACCGCAGATTTCGACCATTTTCCTGACTTGGCACGGTCGATGCAAACCCCTTGAGCATCGCCGCCGAATGGTTCGGCTGGCGGTTCAAGAGGGAGAATTTCAATGGCTCGTTTCGAATCGGTTCAGCGCGTGGTGCTTTCGGTAGCAGCGTCGCTTTTCGTTGGTGTGCTGATGTTTTCGGCTGCCGTTCCCGTCATCCCGGTTGCCTGATCCAG
>JAIETY010000182.1 GCA_019744885.1 Sphingomonas sp. | reverse complement strand
CGGGCGGGCGCGTGCATCGGCATCACGCCGAGCGCCCCTAACGCCGCCGCGGGGGGGGGTGCTGGCGCTGCACGGCCGACGTCGGCCGCCGCGCCCGTGATGAACCATTATTCGATCACGATCGGCCCCGGCGCCGGGGCCGATGCCGCAACACTCGCGCGCCAGATCATGGCCGAGATTGAGAAAATTCAGGCGGCGAACGCGCGCGCCAGCTATCGGGACGATGCCTGATGTACCTCGCCGCGCTCGGCCTGTTCATTTTCGAATTCGCGAGCTGGCCGTTCGACGAACTGTCGCGCCGCAGCGACTGGGGCCACGCCAGCGCCGCCCGCACCGGCGCGCGCGACGCGCTGCAATTCACCGGGCCGGGGGATGAGAGCGTGTCGATCGGCGGCAAGCTGGCGCCCGAAGTCGCCGGCAGCTTTGGCGCGATCGATATCCTGCGCGCGATGGCCGATGAAGGCGATGAATATCAGTTCGTGCTCGGCACCGGCGATGTCTGGGGCGGCTATGTGATCGTCGGGCTCGATGAGCGGCGCAAATACATGCTGGTTGACGGCACGCCGCGGCTGATCGATTTCACCGTCGATCTGAAGCGCGCGTCCTGATCTCGGCCGATGAACACTGAACGCCGCGCCAACATCGCCGACTTCCGCGTCTCGGTTGACGGCGTCGACTTCACCGATCGCGCGCGGCCGCGCCTCGTTTCGCTGTCGATCACCGAAAAACGCGGCGGCGAAGCCGATCAGATCGACCTGATGCTCGACGACAGCGATCGGCGGCTCGCGATTCCCAAAAAAGGCGCGCTGATCCGCGTCCAGCTCGGCTGGCGCCAGGGCAGCGATGTCACGCCGGGGCTGGTCGACAAGGGACGCTTCACCGCCGACGAAGTCAGTTGGAGCGGCCCGCCCGACCAGCTCGCGATTCGCGGCCGTTCGGCCGATCTCACCGCCGCGTTTCGCCAGCGCAAGGAAGCCGCGCACAAGGCAACGACGCTCGGCGCGCTGGCGCAGAAGGTCGCCGCCGCCCACGGGCTCGAAGCCAGGGTCGCGCCCGAGCTGGCGGGCATTGAGGTCGCGATCATCGAGCAGCACGGGACCAGCGACATGGCGCTGCTGCGCCGCCTCGGCCGCGAGCATGATGCTGTCGCGACGGTCAAGGATCGCAAGCTGATCCTGTCGCCGATCGGCAGCGGCAAGGCGCCGGGTGGCGCGGCGCTGCCCAGCCTCACGCTGGGGCCGAGCGATGGCGACCGCTACAGCTACCGCGAGATCGACCGGTCGGGGGAGGCGGGCGCCGAGGCGCGCTATCACGACGTCGACACCGGCGAGCGATCGACCGTGAAGGCAGGCGGCGGCGGATCGGGGACGCCGCGCCGGGTCCGCAAAATCCATCACTCGAAAGCCGCGGCCGCAGCTGCCGCGAAAGCCGAAGCGGGGCGCGCGGCGCGCGGCGCTGCCGAATTCGACATGCAGCTCGCGCTCGGCCGCGCCGATCTTTACCCCGAGCAGCGGGTGACGCTCGCCGGGTTCAAGCCCGAGGCCGACGCGCGCAAATGGATCATCGCCGAAGTCAGCCACCGGCTTGACCGCGCAGGCGGCTTCACGACCAGCATCAAGCTCGAGACGAAGTAAGCCTGTTCATTTTTGCCCGAAGAAATGTGGCGCGACCAGCTCGGCAATCACCAGCAGCACCACCGCCAGCGCCTCAACCTCGGTCGCATCGGGCCAGCGCCAGCGCACACGGCTCACCGCCGACACACGCGGTCCCCGCCAAACCAGCGCCAGCGCGCCGCCGCGCCTGCCCTCACCAGCGCGCAGCTCAAATCGCCGACGCCACGCAGCGAACACCAGGCGGCGGTGCGGTCGCCTTTCGCGGATCCTGCCGACCGGCAACGCATGGCGGGCGCGGCGACGATCACATGCCCGTCAGGCGTCACGCCGCGCGCGCCGCCCAGCAACCGCACGAGCACGTCGCGCGCCGCGACGCCGCTCATCTTCGGGCACGGCTGATGCCGGCGGCAACTGCCGTCGATCTCGCGCGCGCCGATCGCCGCCAGCCGCACGCGCGGCCCCTCGGCACACCAGATCGGCCCGTCGCCATCCCATACCCGCACCGGCGTGCAGGCGAAGCTCTGCCCGGCCGGGATGATCAGCGCGGCGGCGATCGCAATCACTCGGAATTCCCGTTCGCCTCATCCAGATCGGCTTGCGTCAATTCACCCCGGCACTGGTTCTTTGGCGTGCTCGGCCATTGGCGGCAGCTGAACGCCGCGCGATCAAGGCCGGTGTTCCGATTGAGTTCATACTCGAAAACCTGGTCGAGCAGCTCGCGATCGGTCATCGGGAACGCCCGCGCGACGCTGGTCGGATCGACCCAGCCTAGCACCTGACAGAATTGGCGGGCGCCGCAGTGATCGCGCACCGCAGCTTCGATATCAACGGGCTTCGCGTCGGGTTTGAGCACGACGGTGAAAATGTCGGATGCGCCGTTGATCGGTTTGAAGGTGTACCCAGCAGCAGGGTCGACCGGGACCGGAAGCGCGCACAGCCCAATCGCCGCCAGCACCACGACGGCAAAGACAATCCCCAGCGATCGAAAAATCTTGCGCTCGCGTGACTTGCGTTCTTCGATCATCTTAGGTTTCTCCCCGAAATTTGCGTCGCGGAGAATGCACCTGACGCGATGGCATTGCCAGCCCGGCGAGTCCGTTGGTGACACGGATCACGGCTTCCTGGTCACCGTCCCCCAGCAGCCGGAACGCGGCGAGCAGCTCGCCTTCGCGCTCGGACAGGTCAGCACCACCGCGGATCCCGGTGAACAGATATTCGAGATCAGCTCCTATGCGGCGCGCCATAAACAGATAGTCTATGGAACAAGCACTTACACCGCGTTCATAGAGCGATTGGCTACTGCGATTGACGCCGCCGGCCTCCCCCATTTCGGTTTGGTTCAAGCCGAGTCGCTCGCGCTCCTCGCGGAGGCGCACGCCGAACTCGACGATGTTGCCGCTTTTTTGCGGCAACATCGCTTGACCTGCATCATTATTCATGCAACTTAGCCAGTATTGGACAACTTGACGGGCATAGCATGATTTCGAATGGCGCCAAGGATGAGTCGAACAAGGGGCGGCGCCGCGCTGATCGTCCCGACGTCGATCGCATTCGCGCCGTTCGGCAGTGGTTCGACCGCACTGGCAAGACGGTCGCCGACTGGGCGCGCGAGAACGGTGAGAGCGCCGATGCGACGCATAAAGTGTTGAGCGGCAAGCGCGCCTGCACCACTGGCGCGCAGCATCGCATCGCGGTCAAGCTCGGCCTCAAAGACACGCCCATCACCGAACCCCTGCTTGAGGCAGCGGAATGATGCGCCTCGCTTCCTTCACCCTTTCGACCGCCGGCGGACCGGTCGGAACACCGCGTGCGACATCTCCCCGGTTGTTGCACGCGGCGCCCCGGGGCTTTCAGCCCGTCCGCCAACCTCTCCTTCGGTCAACTGGCGCCGGCCGTCACTTGCGGTCGGCGCCGCTTTTTGCAGGCGGGTTGAGGAAATGACGAAAGCGCGCGAACCGATGACCTATGATGCGGCGCTCGTGCGCATCGCCGATCGGTTGACCTGGGCCGAAATGGCCAAGGTGACGGGCCGCAAGGAGCGCACCGTGCGCAACTGGGCCGATCCCGACACCGGCGAGACTTGCCCGGTCGATTGCGCCGAGATGCTCGATCTCGCCTATCGCGGCGCGGGCGGCGAAGGCTATCCGATGGCCGACACGATGCAGCGTCGGCTTGAGCTCGCCGCCACCGTCGCCTTTGCCGATCAGGCCGCGCTGTCGCGCGCGACCGAGCGGCTGGTGAAAGAAGCGGGCGAAGCCTTCGGTGCGCTGATCGCTGCCAGCCGCGAGGGCGTGTGCTTTGCCACGCTCAACGCCGCACGGCGCGAAGTCTCCGAAATGGCCGAGGAAGCGACCGGCGCGCTGCGCCAGATCGAGTCGATGCTCGGCCAGATCACGCAACCGAAAGGATGAGGCGGATGGGGGGCGAAGGCTATACCGGGTCGGTCCAGCGCGGTCGAAGCATCCCCTGCCCCCACTGCGGCAGCGTGATGCGCATCTATGGCAGCCGCTTGCTCACCGCCACTTATCGCCAGCTGCACATGCAGTGCACTAACGTCGTCTGTTCGGCGAGCTATCGCGCCGACCTGACGCTCACGCACATCATTTCGCCGAGCGGGCTGCCGAACCCGAGCGTCAACCTGCCGATCGCGTCGGTCGCCCGCGCGCGCGCCGCCAGTCTGCCGCCCGCACCACCACCGGCCAACGACATTGGGGAGACCCGCCGCGAAAGCGGGTGACGATCGGCGCCGATCGCGCCCGACCTGACTGCCCCGACTTCGACCACCCTGCCCCCGACGCGCCCCTGCGTGCCGGAACGGCTTTTTGCATGCCTTAGGAATTGCCCATTTCGCTCGACCGCCGCCTTGCCGATCAAGTCCTGGACCGCCTCAAGCGTGACTATGCGTTGCGCGAGACGAGCGGCGCGTGGATGCGCGGCGGCAAATGCCCGAAGTGCGGCAAGAAGGAACTCTTCGCCCGCGCCGACGATCCCAAGCTGATCATCTGCGGCCGCAAGGACAAATGCGGGTACGAGGAGGCGGTCAAGGAACTCTACGGCGATCTGTTCGACGATTGCTCGGCCCAGACCCGGGACGATCCCAACCCCACCGCCGCGGCCGATTTCTACCTGCAGGGCGTGCGCGGCTTCAACCTGATGGGGCTGCGGGGATCATACTCGCAGGAGCTTTATCAGGACAAGGAAACCCGCGCCGTCTCCGCCACCGTGCGATTCCCGCTGCCGAACGACAGCTGGTGGGAACGCATCATCGACCAGCCCGGTCGCTTTCGCAGCAAGGCAAACTTCAAGTATAAATCGGAATATGGCGGGCACGTCTGGAGCTATCCTGACACGTCGATCGCCGATTATGCCGCCGCCGATCAAATCTGGCTGGTCGAAGGCATTTTCGACACGATTGCGCTCGAACAGGGTGATTTCAAAGCCGCGCGCGATCCCGAGCATCCCGTGCACACCGCCGGTTTCGATGACGACGGCAACCCGGCCATCCCTGCCCCCGTCGAGCAGCTGCGCGCCGCGTCGCTCATGTCAGCCTATAATTGGCCCGAGCATTTCCTGCGCGAGCTGCGCATCGCCATCGCGGCGGGGCCGACGCCGACCAGGTCGCCGCTGATCGTCTTCGCGCTCGATCTGGGCGCTGCCGGCACCGAATACACCCGCAAATTCGTGCGCCGCGCGCGCGCCGAGGGATGGAACGCCGCCGCCGCCCAGGTGCGGCTCGACGATGATCCCGGCGCCAAGCTCGACTGGAACGATCTGTTCCTGCGCAAGCGCCTCGGCCACGACGCGCGCGCCGATTATCGCTGGGCGGGCGACGTGCTGGTCGCCGCCGATGAGCGCGAAAAAGCCTATCTGATCTGGCGCAAGAAGAAGTGGAACAGCTTCCCGTTCACCTTCGACGGTCGCACCTGGTGGGCGACGCTATCCGAGGAACGCGTCAAGGCGCGGATCGAGGAAGGCTTTTCGGGCAATCCCGAATTGAGCGTCGCCGATTACGACGTCAAATACGACTTCGCCGCGCGCGAGACGATCAGCGTGTCGATGATCGCCAATTGCACGTTTCGGGCGCTTTACTTCGAACGCAACGTCGCCACCGACAATTCGGCCTATTGGCTGCGCATCGACCGCCCCGGCGACTGGAGCGAGGTCAAGGCGAGCTTCCCCGGATCGGCGCTCGCCGGATCGGGCGATTTCAAGAAGCGGATGATGTCCGTCGCCAACGGCGCGATCTGGACCGGCGACCAGTTCCAGCTCGATCGGATCGCCCAGCGCCAGCTCCCGGTGCGCGACGTGACGGGCATCGAGTTCACCGGCTATTGCCGCGAGCATGGCGCCTATGTCTTCGGCG
This sequence comes from Sphingomonas sp., assembly GCA_019744885.1. Classification (GTDB taxonomy): domain Bacteria; phylum Pseudomonadota; class Alphaproteobacteria; order Sphingomonadales; family Sphingomonadaceae; genus Sphingomonas. Next base: position 13,152 of record JAIETY010000182.1, on the reverse strand, counting down.
ACCTCGCCGTGTCGAAAGGCCGCGTCCACCAGCTCAACGAGGACGGTTACTTCGATATCGGCAAGGCGGCGATCAAGCTTAGCACCGCCGAGCGCATTCTCGATTCGATCAAATACGACCCCGACCGGCTTGACCAGTCGTGGCTGCCCGATTTCTGGACCGCGTTCGGCGCGCGCGGGATGGTGGTGCTCGGCTTTGCGTGCGGGCTGGCGCTGTTCGCCGAACAATTGCGGCAAAAGCAGCAGTCGCTCGGCTTCCTCGAGATCACCGGCGTGGCGAACTCCGGCAAGACGACGGTGATGACTTTCGCGTGGAAGCTACTTGGTAGGTTCGATTACGAAGGCTTCGACGCCGCCAAATCGACCCAGGCGGGCATCGCGCGCGAGCTGGCCAAAGCCGCCAACCTGCCCGTCGTGTTTATCGAAGGCGACCGCAACGAAGATACGCCCCATTCGAAGCGGTTCGACTGGGAAGAAACCAAGACGCTCTTCAACGGTCGCGCCACCCGCACGCGCGGCGTGAAAAGCGAGGGGCTCGAAACCTATTCGCCGCCGTTTCGCGGTGGCTTCGTCATCATCCAGAACGAATCGGTCAATGCATCGCCCGCAGTGCTTGAGCGCATCATGGCCGTCACTTTCGACAAGTCGGGGTGGACCACCGAATCGAAAGCAGCCGCGCGCCGCATCCAGACTTGGCCGATCAAGCAGGTCTCCGGCTACATCGTTCACGCCGCGCGCCGCGAGGCAGCGATCCTTGAGCGCTACGATGATCGCTTCGCCCATCACGAGGCGCGGCTGCTCCAGCTTGAGGGCGTTAATCACGATCGGCTGGCCCTCAACCACGCGCAGCTCGCGGCGATGATCGACGCGCTGCCGATCGTGCTCACCGATCTGCGCCGCGAATGGATCGACGCCGCGCAGCAACAGGTCGAGCGCATGTGCATCGAGCGCCACCTCGCCGTCGCCAATGATCATCCGCACGTCCAGACATTCTGGGAACGCTATGAGTGGCTCGAGCAGAACGAGCACGTCGATCATCCGATCAACCACTCGCGCTTCCCCGACAAGACGATCGCGATCAGCCTCAATGAATTCGAGGAGCGGTGCGCCAGCCGCCGCCTCTCGCTGCCGCCGATGAACGACCTGCGCAAGGCGCTGAAAACGTCGCGCCGCTACCCGTTCGTCGGCGCCGGCTCGGTCAATTCGGTGACCGGCAAGACGATCCACTGCTGGATCTTCAACAAGCAGGCGACCGGCAAATGATCCGCCATCTTGACATTCGCGCCCAACGCGCGCAGCTTCCACCCGTTGCTACAGAAATGGTGGCAATGCGGATTTGCAGCCGCGTGACTTTGCGCCCCAAGGCGCGCCGGTTCGATCCGCGCGCCTTTTCTATGGTCGGGCGTGCGGGAGGCTATACGCCTGCCATTCCCAAGGTCGTGGTCTGCAAACCCGCACGTTCGGCCACCAGTTTTGCAGCTGTTGGTCGAACTCCTCTGACCTTGGAGTTGACCATGACTAACCCCGATCCGCGCGCGGAATCCGCGCGCCCCCGGCTATCCGATTATCCCTACTGCCTGTCTGACGAGGCGTGGAACAAGCTGCGCCAGGTGACCGACGCCGCGCGCGCGATTGCCATCCTGTCCGAACCCGTCGCCGTGGGAATCGGCCCGCAGGCCGACCCGTCCGATTATGCCGCGCTGCTCGCGCTGATCGCCGATCAGCTCGACCTAGTCGCCGCCGACCACCGCTACGCGCCGGAATTCGCGGCATGACGCGCGCGGGCTCCACCCCCGAGAAAGGAAATCCCATGGTGCTGACACCGGGTGCTTATCTGCGCCACCGCCGCGAGGCGGCGCTGCTGTCGATCGGCGCCGTCGCCGACATGTTTCAGACCCAGCCGCGCTGGAGCGAGCTCGAGCGGATCGACTGGCTCCAGCGGATCGAGTGCGACGTCGAACAGCCGACGTTCCGCACGCTGGTCGCGCTGCGCGGGTGCTTTTCGTTCGACCTCGACGTGCTTGGTGACCTGGTCGCGATTGCGCACGGTGAGGCGGTCGAGGCGCCCCGGCTCTGCCGCATCTGCGCCTGCAGCGAGCGCGACGCCTGCGTCGATCATCACGGCACCTGCAGCTGGGTTGATCAGGATCTCTGCACCGCCTGCGCCACGCCCGAGCCGCCCCAGCCCGGCGATCCCGTCGTCGCGAACGATGCCAAGCCGGTCGAACTCGAAGAACGGGCGAGGGCAGCATGAGGCACGCTCGCCGCCTTCAGCCGCCGCGCTTCCACGAAATGGAGTGCGCGTGCCGCCACTGCCGCAGCCGTGGCCCCGCCCCCAGCCCCGGCAACTGGGGCGACCGCATGGCCCGCCAGGTGTTCGCCGGCATCGCCACCGCGCTGGTCATCGCCGCGATCATCGACCGTTTGATCGGTGGCCCCGGCCTGCTCGCCGCTTTCGGTTTTTAACGAGGAGAAGACGCATGATTTTGTACAACTGGACTGCCCGCCGATCGGGTGCTGCGATCAGCATCAGCGGCGTCGATGCCGCCGGGGTCGAACGCACGCTTACCGGCGTCGCGTCGATCGCGCCCAACCCGAGCAGCCACCCGCGTTCGGTCATCGCCCATGGCGGCGACGGCGCGGTTCACGAACTCGCGATCGAGCCGCTGCCGTGACGGGGGTCGGCATCCTGCCCAGCGATCCTGCCAGAGATCCTGACAGCCGCACCCACGGCGCCGCATCGGCGATCGACGACGAACTCGTCTGCGGCGTCGTCACCATCGATGACCGCAGCGACCCCGGTGCCTGGGCCGACACCATCGCCAGCACCCCCAGCCTCGCCGCCCAGATCGGCGACGCTGCCAACCCGGAGAATTGACCATGAGCGAGATTATCGCCGCCAATGAGCTGATGGGGCTGATCGAACGGATCGAGCACATCAACGAGGAAATCGCCGAAAAGGTCGAAGATCGCGCCGACGTATTCAAGGAAGGAAAGTCGCGCGGCTATTCGACCAAGATGATGCGCGAGGTGCTCAAGGCCCGCGCCAAGGATCGCCACGTCCTCCAGGAGGATGAAGCGATGCGCGAAGTCTATTTCGCCGCCGTGGGGCTCGCCTGATGGCCGGCGCGATTCCCTGCCTCGGCTATCCCAGCCGCACCGCCGCCGTGCTCGCGCTGCGTGGTGAGGGTCTCTCGACCCGCGATATCGCCACGCGCATCGGCATCGATGCGAAGCAAGTCGCTGCGCTCTGGGGATCAGCCGCGCACACCGATCGCGAGCCGCGACGGCGCTCGCGCGACCCCGGCAACATCCCCCGCCACCGCGTCGGCATCGATGCGACGTCGATCGGGCGCCTGCGCCACCACGCTAACCGGCGCGGGATCCCGGTCGATCTGCTGATCGAACAGATCGTGATGGTGGTGGCCGACGACAACCTGGTCGACGCGCTGCTCGACGACGCGCCCGACACCTGACGCGAGAGGACATCCGTCATGCCGTACAAATGCGACGTTCCGAACTGCACGGGCACCCGCAGCCGCTTTCACCGGCTGTGCGCGCGGTGCTTCACCCGCCTGCCCCAGCATATCAAGGTGCCGCTCGCAGCCGCCAAGCGCGAGCGGCGCGAGTCCGACTGGCGCAAGCTGCGGCGCGAGGCGGGGGATTTCATGAACCTGCCCGATCCGCTGGCGGTGGTGATCGACGCGCAGCGCGTGATGCGCGTGCCCGCCGACGTCGCCTTCGCCGCCACCCAGCGGCTGCTCGGGGAGCGTGACGCATGACCGTCGCCGCTTGGGAAAACGCAGCCGGGGCCGTGCTGACCGGCAACGCATTTTTCGAAGACTTGGCCGCCAGTGTCGCCAACGACGGCGATCGGGAAACGGCGGCGCGCTGGCCGCTCGGTCGGATCGTTGATTACCGGCGCACCGCGTACCAAGAAGAAAGCCCGCTCGCTGCGTTCGACTTCGCCGTGTGGGATATCGAAGCGTTGGTGCGATGGTGGCCGTTGTGTTGTCGGGCGGCCCAGTTCTGCCCGATAGCTGCGGAGCATGTGTTGCCCGCGCTGGCGCGCTTTCTGGTCGATCGACTTCCCGTGGTCTGGGACACTGGCCCGTGCCGCACGCGAGCGCCGGAAAACGACGTGACGCTGGCGCTCGCCGCCGCCGACCGTGCCGACACGCTCGTCTGCATGTTTGCGGCCCAACTCAAACCGAACGGCAGCAAAGACCCGTTCGCGCTCCGCCGCGCCGCCAAGGAGTTTCTGCAGCTCATCCTGCCGAGCGTCACGCCGTTCTCGTGCGCGACGACGGATCGCGCGGCGTGAAGCCGACCCCTCAAACCATAAGGAAACCGACCGATGACCAAAACGCCGTGCCAGCACCAAAGGAAGATCCACCGCGCGGGTTGCAAGATTTGTCAGGACTGCGGCGCCCCGCTCAACCAGCGCGCCCGCGCCGTCGAAGCCGCCAAGGCATCGATCGCTTTCAAAGGCGTCGACCAGGGCGGCGCCGATCGGGAGTTCGTGTGATGGCCGATTATGAGCTCAACTCGGTCGCGCGGGTCAAACGTCGCGCGAAGGAGATCAAGCGCGCGACCGGGTCGCAAGCACACCGATGCGCTGCACGCGAGGCAGGCTTCGACAATTACGACCGCGCGCGCGAGCAGCTCCTCGAGGCCTGGGCCAGCGCCAAAACCGACGGCGCGACCGAAGGCGTCGCCGATTGGGTGGTGAGCTGATGGCGTGCGATTGCATCGAAAAGCTCGACGAACAACTCGCGGAACGGAATACCCGGTTCTCGACGTTGCTGGTCTTCAGCAAACCCGGTGGCGTGTTCCCGTACATCGCCACCGAGCAGATCGAGCGCGGTCGGGGCAAACCGACGGCGGTGATCATGTTCCCGACCTACTGCCCGTTTTGCGGCGTTCGCTATCGCGCCAATGACGGCATTGCGAGTGCCGTCGCATGAAGACGTTGTTCGAGCGGATGAGCAAGGGGGCGGTTGGCGAACTGCCGCCCCGTCCCATGAAAGCGCTCACGCTTTGGCAGCCATGGGCATCGCTCGTGGTCGCGGAATGCAAGCCCTATGAGTTCCGGAAATGGCGCGCACCGGCGTCGATCGTCGGGCAGCGCATCGTCATCCACGCCAGCGCCCGCAAGGCTGATATGCGCGAGGTCAAGCGGCTCCTGCGGCTCCTACACGCTGGTGGGCGCTATGCCGCGCAGACGTGCCTCACACCGGTCGACGCGGCAATCGCGGTGCTTGAGCAGGGAAGCTGGCCGCTCGGCGCTGGCCTCGGCACGGCGATCGTCGGTGAGCCGCGCGACGGCATCGCGATCGGTGTCGATTTCGGCGCGATCAAGGTCAACGACAGCAGCCGCAATTACCACGCCAATTGGGGCTGGCCGATGCTCGAGATCGAGCGCTGGGCCGAGCCGATCCCGATGCGCGGCGCCCAGGGCCTGTGGACCTGGTCGACGCCGGAGTGGGCCGATGGCTGACCCCGTCGACATGGCGACTGACATCGTCGCCGAACATCTGGCGCGCGGGCTGGCCAGCATCAACGCGGCGGTCCCGGCGGGCCAGCCCGGCGAGTGCGACGCCTGTTTCGAACACATGCCCCGCATCGTCGGCGGCATGTGCGCCCCCTGCCGCGACCGCGCCGCGAAAATGCGCAATTTGAGAGGACGCACCGATGGCTGAAAACACCGCGATCAGCTGGGCGCATGACACGTTCAATCCGTGGGAGGGATGCACCCGCATCTCGGCCGCGTGCGACCATTGCTACGCCGCCGCGCGCGCCGAGCGGTTCGGCCACGGCGAGCTATGGGCGGGCAAGCTGCGCCGCACCTCGGCCGACAATTGGAAGCTGCCGCTCCGCTGGAATCGCGAAGCGGCGCACTGGAACGGCCCGCGCCGCGTGTTCTGCGCGAGCATCGCCGACGTGTTCGACAATCAGGCGCCGCAGGCATGGCGCGACGATCTGTGGGCGCTGATCGAAGCGACGCCGCTGCTCACCTGGATGCTGCTCACCAAGCGGCCGCAGAACATCGCCCGCATGGTGCCGCCCGCGTGGCTGATCAATCCGCCCGAGAATGTCTGGTACGGCGCCACGATCGAAAACCGCGCGACGCTCGCCCAGCGCGCGCATCACCTGGCCGATGTGCCCGCCGCGTTGCGCTTCTGGAGCTGCGAGCCGCTGCTCGAGGATCTGGGCGACGTGCGCGAATGGCTTGAGCGGCGCCGTGTCTTCGGCATCGGCGGCGTGCATTTGATCATCGGCGGCGGCGAAAGCGGGCCGAAAGCGCGCCCGCCCCACCCCGATTGGTTCCGATCGCTGCTTGGTCAATGCGCCGAGATGGACGCCGTCTTTCACCTCAAGCAATGGGGAGAATGGGGGTTCGGCAGCGCCCCGGCTCGCTGTGTTGAGGATGGGCCCGGCACGTTTCTGCAGGCTGTCTCGATCACGATCGACGGCAAAAGTTACGACGGCGATCGGCTGCACCAATTCGGCGACGGCACCGTCATGGTGCGCGTCGGCAAGAAAAGCGCCGGTCGCCTGCTCGACAGCGTGCTGCACGATCGCATGCCCGGGGAGCGCCACCGCGACGACTGCCGCATTTGCTTCACCGATCTTTCCAACCCGTCCGCCGCCGGCGGCCCCAACGGCCTTTGCCGCTCATGCAATGAGGAGCTACCGTTTTGAGCCAGTCATCACTCCGAAGATATCGCGTGCGCACAAGCATCGGCGTTTGTTTCGTGCAAGCGTCATGGATGGAGGTGTCGAGTAACGGCGTCCATTTCTATCGCGAACCTCCCGCCGACAGCGAGCACAGCGGTTTGATCTTCTTCGCGAGCCACCCGGCATGGGTCGAGTATGGCGAGCAGATCGAGCCGGTCACCCCGCCGCCCAGCCCGCGATGCGGTCGCTGCGATGCCGACATTTCCAATCCATCCGACGCCGGACCCAAGGACGGGATCTGCGCGCGCTGCTGTGAGGCTTTGAAACAATGACCACCCTCTCCACTTCCGAAGCCAGCGTCCTCACCGCCATGTGGGCGAGCGCCGCGGCGGCCGAGCTGCTCCGCATTGCCCGCGAGCGCGAGCATCAGCTCACGGTGACGTTCAGCGAGGCCGAACCCGTCCGCGATCTTGCCGGGGCGCTCAAGCTCGCGATCGAGGTCGAGATCGATGAGCGCATCGGCATGACCGATGACGAACAGGCGCAGCTCCGCCAGTTGCTCGCGCCGGTCGCTGAATTCTGCAGGGCCTGGGCGCGATGAACCGCGCGACCGCCCTGAAACAGCCGCGCTGGACCTCGCAGGAAATCGCGATCCTGATTGACGTCTATCCGCGCGAGGGCATGGCGGGCGCCGCCGACGCGCTGCCCGATCGCAGCAAGAAAGCGATCGAGCAACGCGCGTTCAAGCTCAAGCTGCGCTCGCCGATCAGGAACGATGCGCTCAAGCCGGTGCTGGGCGGCGATCGGCTCGAGCAGGCGATTGCGCTGTACGAAGGCGGCGAGAGCTTCATGGCCATCGCCCGCCGGATGGGGTGCAGCCCGTGCGCGGCGACCAATGCGATCCTGATCGCGCTCTGCCCGCGCCGTGGCTATCGGCCCGCGACGCGCGACGCCACCGGCCGGTTGACGGCGGAATCGAAGGAACGGCTGCGCTACATGCTCAAAAAAGGGCTGAAAGCGGTCGAAATCCAGCTGCGGCTGGGCGTGAGCGCCGCCTGCGTGGCCGAGGAGCGCCGCCGCTATAACCGCGATCTGGCAAGCCGCGACAAGGCGCCGCTGCCGCCACCCGGCGCGGGCGAGCAATATTGCGGCGTGCGGATCCCCAGGGCGCGTCGGCAATCGGTCGAGGCGGGCTTTCGCAACGGTTTTGGCGCGCATGTCGTCAGTCGGCAGACCGGCGTGTCGGTCACCACCGTCAAGAAAATCAGGCGCGATCTGGTCAAAAGACTGGCGCGCAAAGGTGAAGCGCTGCCGGGGTGCGACATTACCGGCAAGCGGATCGCGCCGCCCAAATCGTCGATGCACCACATTCCCGAGGCATCGGTGACGGCATTTCGCGCGCGGATCATGGCGGGCGAGCCGGTGCGCCATGCCGCGCGCGCCGAAGGCATCGGCAGTTGCGGCGCCTATCGCCTGCGCGACGCGCTGCGCGACGAACTCGCGGCCGAGGGGCGCACGCTTCCCCAACCGATCCGGCTCGGCCGGGGCGCCGCGCAGCGGGCGCGCGGGGCCGAGGCGGACTGGTTGCCGGCGGGGCGGATGCAGGAATTCCGCGCGCTCGTGCACGCCCATGGCCAAGACGAAGCGAAGCGGTTGCTGCTGGAGCGGATCGACGCCGAGCGCGGCGAAGCCGCCGCCGCTCAAGCTGCGGAGCGGGCACGGCCAAAGACGTTCGAGGAGCAGCTCGCGCGGATCGCGAGCGGCGAAGTCGGCGTCGTCGCAAAAGTGCCGCTGCGCCGCCCCGATTACCACGGCACGCTCGGCGGCGTGGCGACGGGGGCGCTGTGATGTGGCATCCGATTGGGAGTTGGCGGTCACCAAATCATCACCAGGTCGTGCTGATGAATTGGGCCAGACTACGCGGGTTTGAGCTGGGTCAAGAAGGTTACCTTGGCACCGCCATTTTTGTGTACGTTAACGACTTCGGCGTGGGCTTCCAGATCGAAGGGCGGGGTTTTGGCACCGGCGGCTTTGTGGACCGTCGCAGCGTGCCGCCGATGTTTCCATTTGATCGCTTTTGTGCGGCGTCGCGTCGCCGTGCATTCCGTTCAGCTCTAGCGTTTTTCGAGGCGCGCCGGTGACCGCGCTCACCCATTATTGGCGGCTGCGGTGCCGCCTGCCCGACCGCCACGGCACGCTCGGCGGCGTGGCGACGGGGGCGCTGTGATGACGCTGGTTGCGATCTATCTGCTGATCGGATGCCTGGCCGCGCATGGACGCGCCGCCGACATTGCCGCCGAAGCCACCGGCGACCCGGTCCCCGCCGCGATCCGCTGGGTGCTCACCTGGCCGCTCTGGATCGGCAGGGGGCGCGGGTGATGCCGACGCCGCATCGCAAGATCCGCAAGCGCCTCGCCAACCGACCGTGCGGTGGCAAGCGCAGCTTCGATTCCGAAGTGTCGGCCCGCATGGGCGCGCAGGCCGCGATCTCGCGCCGCCGGTCGAGCGATCCGTCGATGCTGTGGGTCTATCGCTGCCCCGGCTGCGGGCGATGGCACATGACCAGCCGATCCGGCACGCACGCGCCGCCTGCGCCCGTCACGGCCACGGCGCTCGGCATCGAGGACGGCAAGTGACCGAGCTCACCCACTACTGGCGGCTGCGGTGCCGCCTGCCCGAACGCCATGGCACGCCCTGCCGCGTCATCGCGCGCGGCACCATGAACTCGGTCCAGATCGAGTTCGAGGACGGCGTCCGCCACATCGTCAGCCGCTACAGCATCAGGAGGATCAAATGACCGAGGACCGTTACATCGAAGCTTGCCGCAGCGTCATCGAAAGCCGCTCGGGATCGACCAGCCGCCTGCAGCGCACGATGCGCATTGGCTACAACGAAGCGAGCAGGTTGATCGAGCGGATGGAGGCGCAGGGCATTGTCTCGCGGCCCAATTCGGACGGTGCGCGACAGGTGTTGGTCGACGCGCTGCCCGCCGAGCTGGGGGCGCAGCAATGAGTGAGGACCAATTCGATGCCGTCACTTTCGGCACGATCGACCCGCTGAGGCGAATCGATGGCAAGCCGATCCCGGCGATGACCTCGCTGCTGTTTGAGGTGTGCAACAACGACACCGAACGATTCGACGCCGCGATGCGCCTCGTCCGCCTGTTTTGCGACAAGGCTTTCGAGCTGGGGGCGCAGCAATGAACGACAACATTCGCGAAATCCCCAACCTCGAACGCGACGCGCTGAAGGGCGCTTTTGCCGAGCTGGGGCGCATGCTGCCCGAGATCGCGGCGAACGCGGCGACGATCGCCAGCGCGCGGCGCGCGCTGTTCAACGCTTACGTCGGCGCGGGCTTCACCGAGCCGCAGGCGCTCGAACTCTGCCGGACCATCCCATGAGCGCCAAGATCAAATGCTCGACCTGCCAGGGCAGTGGCAAGGTTCGATGGCAGGGCACGGGGCCGTGGCAAGGGCAAACGCACCGAACCTGCCCGACATGCCGGGGCAAGGGCTTCAACCCGCCCGGCGGCGAACTTCCGGCGGCATATTGACGATGACGATCGTGTCGTTCGGCAACCATGCGACGCTCTACCTGGGCGATGCTTACGCAATCCGGCCGACGCTGGGTTGGTTCGATTGCGACTGCACCGATCCGCCCTATCTGTTCCGTGCCGAAGGCGCAGGCCGATATCGCAAGCGCCGCCCGAATATGGACGAGCTGATGGTGCAGGGCCTGCATCGCGGTTTCGACATGGGCATCATCAACCCGCTGCTGTGCGGCGCTGCAGTCGTGTTCGCGCATAACGACCAGCTCGCCGAGCTGTTGACCCGCGTGAACGGCGGCTTCCACCGCCACGCGCTGTGCGTCTGGCAAAAGACCAACCCGCAGCCGATCGCCAACAAACATTACCGGCCCGACGTCGAATTCTATGTCCATGCATGGAACCGGGGTTTTCACCCGGCGGGCGGCATGGCTGACAAGATGCGCGTCAGCCGGATCACGTCGCCGCGCGGCCCCGCGCGCTTTGCGCACCCGACGACGAAGCCCGACGCGCTGATGGACAAGATTATGGCCAATGTCGCGGGGATGAGCGTGTGCGATGCGTTCATGGGGACCGGCACCACCGGCGTCGCCGCGATCCGCGCCGGCAAGCGCTTCGTCGGGATCGAGCATAACCAGGTGCATTTCGCGACGGCCGTGCGCCGCATCGAGGCGGCGATCGCCGAGCTCGGGCTGGCGGTAGCAGCATGAAGCCGTCGATCCGCTGGCGCGAGGAGCATGGTCGCGAGATCGCGATGCTCGGCGCGATCGAAGTCGGCTATGTGATGCCGACAGGCGGGCGGAAGAACCGCCCGCGCTGGCTGTTCGCGCTGGCCCCGAACCACATCGGGTCATGGCATAGCGAGCCGACGATCGAACGCGCCCGCAGCGCTATTGAAGCCTTGGTCGATGAATGGCTGCGGCGCGCAGGGCTGATCGCGTGAACCCGGCGCCGCCCGACATGCTAAGCGATCTTGAGGCACGCGTCGCACGCATCCTCGGCGAGGCTTGGAACTTGTTCCTTGAGCTGCCGACCGAGCATCCGTCAGATCGCGCCGAATTCCTTCATGCGGTGCATGCAGCGCAATCGATTGTGCTGGCGCGGCCTGGTCGCCGCCAGATCAACCGACTTCCGTGAACCCACCCCCGCCCGAGCTGCTCGCCGCCGTGCGTGCGCTTGCGCGGCTCGCATGGGTGCAGCAGCATGGCCGCGCCCCCGGCGAGGAAAAGCATGATGACGATTCGGGCCGCGATCTACGCCCGCTACTCGAGCGACAAGCAGAACGAGCGATCGGCTGAAGATCAGGCGCGATTGTGCCAGCAGCGCGCCGATGCCGAGGGCTGGACGGTCACGGGCATCTATCCCGACCTCGCGCTGTCGGGCGCGACGCGCGACCGGCCGGGGCTGAACGCGCTGCTCGGCACGCTCGAACGGATCGACGTCGTGATCGCCGAATCGATCGACCGGATCAGCCGCGATCAGGAGGATATCGCCAACATCTGGAAACGGCTGCGCTTCGCCGGCGTGCGGCTGGTGACATTGTCCGAAGGCGACGTCGGCGAGCTGCACGTCGGGCTGGGCGGCACGATCGCCGCGCTCTACCTCAAACAACTGGGGGAAAAGACGCGGCGCGGGCAGCTCGGCCGCGTCGAGATGGGCCGGATCCCCGGCGGGCTGTCCTATGGCTATCGCCAGATCATCGCGCTCGACGATCGCGGCCAGCCCGATCGCGGCCGCCGCGAGATCGTGCCCGAGCAGGCGGCGATCGTGCGGCGCATCTTCGACGAATTCCTCGCCGGCCGCAGCCCGCGCGCGATTGCGCTGCAGCTCAACCGCGACGGCGTGCCGGGGCCGAACGGCGGCAAATGGGGCGCGTCGACGATTTACGGCAACCCGCGCCGGGGCACGGGCATCCTGCACAACGCGCTCTATGACGGGCGGATCGTCTATAACCGCCAGCGGTTTGAGAAGCACCCGGAGACGCGCAAGCGCATCGCGCGGCCGAACCCGCCCGCCGAATGGAAGACCGCCGACGTGCCCGAGCTGGCGATCGTCACGCGCGACCGGTTCGACGCGGTGCAGGCGCATATCGAAACGATGGCCGCCCAGCCGGTGGCGCGTCGGGCCCGGCCGAAGTTGCTGCTGTCGGGGTTGGTCCGCTGCGGCCTGTGCGGCGGCGGCTTCACGGTGCTCGGCAATCATCGCTGGGGGTGCAGCGGCGCCGTCCAGGGGCGCGATTGCGGCAACCGGCGCACGATCTCGACCATGGAGCTTGAGCGGCGCGTGCTGGGAGCGATGCGCGACCGGTTGCTGCATGCCGATCTGGTGATGACCTGGCTCGATGAATGGGAGCGGATGACCGCACTCGATCGCCAGTCGCGCTTGACGTCGCGGCGGCGGCTTGAGCGGGCACAGGCGCGGGCGCAGGGGCAGGTCGATCGGCTGGTCGATGCGATTGCGGACGGTCGGGGAACATTGCCCGAACTGCGCGCGCGGCTGGCGACGGCGGTTGAGGCGCGCGATCGGGCCGCAGCCGAACTGGCCGAGCTGGGCGCCGAGCCGGTGGTGGCGACGCATCCGGCGATTGCGGAGATCTATCGCCGCCAGATCGCCAATCTCACCGAAGCGCTGCGCGGTCCCGAGATCGAGGCGACCGCCGCCCGCGAAGCGATCCGCGCGCTGATCGACGGCATCGAGGCGACGCCGCGCGCCGAAGGCAACGGCCTTGACCTGACGGTCACCGGCTCACTCGCGGCGATCATGGCCCTGACACAACAAAGCCGCCCCCTCTCGGGAGCGGCCATGCGTACTGTAGCGCTGGTTGCGGGGACAGGATTTGAACCTGTGACCTTCAGGTTATGAGCCTGACGAGCTACCGGGCTGCTCCACCCCGCGCCAAACGGGTAGCTTCCGCGGCCGACAAGGGGTC
>JAIETY010000021.1 GCA_019744885.1 Sphingomonas sp. | reverse complement strand
ACCACCCGTCGCATGCACCTTCTCGCGCTCGATGATTTCCATCGCCTTCACCGCATCCCATTTGCGCATGAAGATCAAGGTCGACCCGCTCGCGACCGCGCCCATCATCCCGGCGCTACACGCCGTCACATGGAACAGCGGGATGCAGGTGAGCATCGTCTTGGGCGTCGGCGCCGGAATTGCGTCACCCCGCCGCAGCAAAGTGCGCGCGCCCGAATAGCCGCTTGAGAAGATATTGGTGATCAGGTTGCGATGCGAACCGAGCGCGCCCTTCGGATTGCCGGTGGTGCCGCTGGTATAGAAGATCGTCGCATCGTCCTCCGGCCCGAGCTCGACCGGCGGCAGTGCCGCGTCGGGGAGTGCCGCCCAGTCATGCGGGGTGCCGATCAGCGCTTCGAACGTACTCGCCTTGCCGTCGAGCGGGGTCACCGCGCGTGCCACGAAAATCCGCTCGAGATCGGGCAGCGCGCCATAATGTTCGGCCAGCCGCGCGTGGCGCTCGCCGTCGATGAACAGCATCCGGCTGCCTGAATCCTTCAGCCCATATTCGAGCTCGGCACCCGTCCACCACGCGTTGAGCGGCACCATAATCGCGCCGATCGACACGCCGGCGAAAAACACCACGGGCCATTCAGGCAGGTTGCGCATGCACAGCGCGACGCGGTCGCCCTTCTGCACGCCCATCCCGGTCAGCTTGCCTGCCAGTGCCGCGACCGCGCGGTAATGCGCGTCATAGGTCACGCGCTCATCCTCGTGGATCGTGAATTCGCGCGCGCCGTGCATCCGCGATAGCATCACGATCTGCGCGAGATTGGCGGGTGCATGCTTCCACACCCGCGTCGGCACGCCGCCAATGTCGACCGTTTCCATTTCGAAGCGCGCGCCGGGGCCGGTGAGTGCCGCTTCGATGTCCTTGAGGCTCATTTTGGGCCAGTTCGGATCGAGCTCGATCAGCGGTTCGCTCAGGGTGGTGGCCACGGACATCTCTCCAGCTCGGAATATTGGGCAACTTGAATTTCGGGTTTGGCTTATCCGCCAATTGCGCGAAGGTTAGTGTTGATTCGTGCGCCGCTCAAGGCAATAGGGAGCACAAGGTTTCGAACCGTGGGTATGGAGAGGCGGATGGCATTGGCAGACCCTGAAACGCACGGGTTCGATACCCGGCGACTCGCGCGGCTCGATGCGCTGCTGCACGATCGCTACGTCGCGCCGGGCCTGCTGCCCAATGCGCAATTGCTGATCGCGCGTGACGGCGAGATCGTCCATTTTTCGCATCATGGCGCCGCACGAGAGGGCGGCGCGCCGATCGATGCGACCTCGCTGTTCCGCATCGCGAGCATGACCAAGCCGATCACCTCGATCGCGTTCATGATGCTGGTCGAAGAAGGCAAGGTCGCGGTCGACACACCGGTTCACCACGTGCTGCCCGAGTTCAAGGGGCTCGGCGTCTATAATGGCGGCGGTGGCGGCGTGCCGTTCATGACCAAGCCGACGACCGAGCCGATGCGCATGCTCGACCTGCTGCGCCACACCAGCGGACTGACCTATGGCTTTCAGAACCGCTCGAACATCGATGCCGCTTACCGCGAGGGCAAGCTCGAAAACTGGCACGGCAATTTCGATCTCGACGAATTTGTCGGCGCGCTCGGCAAAATCCCGCTCGAATTCTCGCCGGGCGAAGCGTGGAATTACTCGGTGGCGACCGACGTGCTCGGCGCGATCGTCCAGCGCGTGAGCGGCATTAAGCTCGACGACTTCTACCGCACGCGCATTTTCGAGCCGCTCGGCATGCACGACACCTTCTTCGCGGTGCCCGAGGACAAGGTCGACCGGCTGACCGATTGCTATGACTGGGTCCCCGGCGGCAAACCAAAAATGTTCGATCGCGGCGACAAGAGCGCGTGGAGCCGCCAGCCGCGTTTCCTGTCAGGCGGCGGTGGCCTGGTGTCGACCGCGCTCGATTATCACCGCTTCTGTTCGATGTGCCTCAATGGCGGTAGCCTCGACGGCGCGCGAATCGTGTCGCGCAAGACGCTAGACCTGATGACGCTCAATCATCTGCCCGGCGGCAAGGATTTGTCGTCGCTGTCGAAATCGCTGTTCAGCGAGGCGCAGAATGCCGGAACGGGCTTTGGCCTGGGCTTTGCCGTCAACATGGATGTCGCGAAATCGATGATGCCGGGGTCGGTCGGCGAATATTACTGGGGCGGCATGTTCTCGACCGCCTTCTTCATCGACCCGGTCGAGCGCATCCACATGGTGTTCATGACGCAGCTGCGCCCGTCGAGCGCCTACCCCATCCGCCGCGAATTGAAGACGCTGATCTATTCGGCGCTGACCTGACCCCTGCCCCCGTTCGTCCCGAGCGCAGTCGAGGGACGGGCGTCAAGCGATCCGCGCGGTGTCTCGACTGCGCTCGACACGAACGGTTTTCGTTTTGATTTGGAGAGAAGAATGACCAGCCCCATCACCACCGAACGCCACGACGACGTGCTTGTTGTCATTTCGAATAGCCCGCCGGTCAACGCGCTCGGCGCCGCCGTGCGGCAGGGCCTCGACGCGGGCGTCAAGGAAGGGCTCGCCGACGCGAGCGTGAAGGCGATCGTCATCCGCTGCGACGGCAAGACCTTCTTCGCGGGCGCCGACATCACCGAATTCGGCAAGCCGATGCAGGAGCCGGGCCTGCCCACGCTGCTCGACATGATCGAAGCCGCCGACAAGCCCGTGATCGCCGCTTTCCACGGCACCGCGCTCGGCGGCGGCTGCGAAGTCACGCTTGCCTGCCATTACCGGATCGCTGACCCCAAAGCCGTGATCGGGACCCCCGAAGTCAAGCTCGGCCTGCTCCCCGGCGCAGGGGGCACCCAGCGCATTCCGCGCGTCGCGGGCGTCAAGCTCGCGCTCCAGATGACCGCGATCGGCGATCCGATTCCGGCCAAGCTCGCGCTCCAGGCGGGTCTGATCGACCGCATCGCCGGTGACGGCACGCTTGCCGAGGACGCGATTGCCTTCGCGCGCGAGATCGCCGACGCTCGCCCGCTCCCCCGCGCCAGCGAGAAGACCGCGACGCCCGATCCCGACGCCGTCGCCGCGTTCAAGGCCGCCAATGCTAAGCGCTTCCGCGGCTTCGATGCGCCCGCCGCCAACATTGCCTGCGTCGAAAAGGCCACCGACGGCGCGACCTTCGAAGAAGGCATTGCGTTCGAGCGCAAGGAATTCATGAAGCTGATGATGGGCGTGCAAAGCGCCGCCCAGCGTCACTTGTTCTTCGCCGAGCGTCAGGCCGCCAAGATCGACGGCATCGACCCCGCCACTGCGCTCCGCCCGATCAAGAAGGTCGGCGTCATCGGTGCCGGCACGATGGGCGGCGGCATTTCGATGAATTTCCTGTCAGCGGGCATCCCGGTGACGATCGTCGAGATGCAGCAGGACGCGCTCGATCGCGGCACCGGCGTTATCCGCAAGAATTACGAAGCCTCCGCCGCCAAGGGGCGCCTGAAGCCCGAACAGGTCGAAGCGGCGATGGGCGCGCTGTCGCCAACGCTCAGCCTCGACGATCTCGCCGACTGCGACCTCGTGATCGAGGCGGTTTACGAGAATATGGACGTCAAGAAGGAGCTGTTCGGCAAGCTCGACGCGATCGTGAAGCCCGGCGCGATCCTGGCTTCCAACACCAGCTACCTGAATATCGACGAGATCGCCGCGAGCACCAGCCGCCCGCAGGACGTGCTCGGCATGCATTTCTTCTCGCCCGCCAATGTCATGAAGCTCTTGGAAGTCGTGCGCGGCGCCAAGACGGCGGATGATGTGCTCGCGACGGTGATGGCGCTCGCCAAGACGATCAAGAAAGTCGCGGTCGTCTCGGGCGTGTGCCCGGGCTTCATCGGCAACCGCATGCTCACCCCGCGTCAGGTCGAGGCCAACAAGCTGCTGATGGAAGGCGCGACGCCCGAACAGATCGACCGCGTTCATGTCGAATTCGGCATGCCGATGGGGCCATTCCAGATGAGCGACCTCGCCGGGGTCGACATCGGCTGGCATCGCGACCCGGCACGGATCGACAGCATCCGCGATGCGCTATGCGCCGAGGGCCGCTGGGGCCAGAAGAAGTCAGCGGGCTTCTATGATTATGACGAGAAGCGGAACCCCTCGCCCTCACCGCGCGTGGCCGAAATCATCGAGGATTTCCGCAGCCGCTCGAACCTGCCGAAGCGCGAGATCAGCGATGAGGAAATCATCGAACGCACGCTCTACACGATGGTCAATGAAGGCGCGCTGATCCTCGAAGAGAAGATGGCGCAGCGCGCGTCGGACATCGATGTCGTGTGGATCTATGGCTATGGCTGGCCGGTCTATCGCGGCGGGCCGATGTTCTGGGGCGATACCGAGGGCGCCAAGAAGATCGTCGGAGGCCTGGAGAAGCACGGCTTCAAGGTCGCCGAGCTGCTGAAGAGCAACGCCGAAAGCGGCAGCCGGTTCAAGTGACGACCGCACTCGCCACCGCCGCCGCGATCCGCGCGGGCGAAACCACTGCACTCGCCGAGTGCGAGGCCGCCATTGCCCGGATCGAGGCAGGCGATGGCGCGATCAACGCGGTCGTGGTCCGCGATTTCGACCGCGCGCGGGATCAGGCGCGTGCGGTCGATGCGCGGGTGGCGGCGGGCGACACATCGGGCGTGCTGCTCGGCGTGCCGATGACGGTGAAGGAGAGCTTCGACATCGCCGGACTGGTCAGCTGCTGGGGGTTCGCCGAGCATACCGATTTCGTCGCGAGCGAAGACGCGATCGCCGTCCAGCGGCTGAAAGCGGCGGGCGCGGTGATTCTCGGCAAGACCAACGTGCCGGTCGCGCTGGCCGACTTGCAGAGCAACAACCCCGTCTATGGCCGCACGCGCAATCCGCATAACCTCGATCGCGTCCCCGGCGGATCGTCGGGCGGCGCGGCGGCGGCGCTAGCGGCGGGCTATGTGCCGATCGAAATCGGCTCGGACATCGGTGGATCGATTCGCCTGCCTGCTGCCTTTTGCGGGATGTGGGGCCACAAGCCGACCTACAATGCGCTGTTAAGTTTCGGCCATAACTTCCCGCGTACTGAAGGCTGCGGCGTGGCGCTCAACGTGATCGGGCCGCTCGCGCGCGACGCTGACGATCTGGAGGCGCTGTTCGAGGTGATGGGCGGCGACGCGCTCGCCCGCCCTGCCCCGCGTGGCCCCGGCGACTGGCGCATTTTGCTGCTCGACCCGCACCCGAATGTGCCGGTGCAAGCGTCGATCCGCGACGCGATCGAGGCAACCGGCAGGGCGTTCGAAGCGGCGGGCGCCACGGTCGATCGCCAGACGCCAATGCTCCCCGACCTCGTTGCGCAATCGGCCAACTATATGCGCATGCTGCTGACCGCGATGTCGCGCGGCGGCCCGCCCCCCGGCGGTGGCGATCCCACCACACTCGGCGGCTGGTTCGGCCTGATCGACGCGCAGGCCAAGTGCCGCCGCGATTGGGCGCGGCTGTTCGGCGCCTATGATGCGGTGATCGCGCCGATCTGGGGCACCACCGCTTACCCCCACGACGATACCCCGCTCGGCGAGCGGATGCTGGTCATCGACGGCGCGCCCTATCCGGCGGGGATGCAAATGGCGCTGCCCGGCCTTGCCACTTTCCCGATGCTGCCCGCGACCAGTGTGCGCGTCGGCACCGATCCCGATGGCCTGCCGATCGGCGTGCAGGTGATTGCGGACTATAACCGCGACTGGACAGCGATCGCCGTTGCCCGCGCGGCGCATGATTTGATGAGGAGCTGAATGCGATGAGCGACCTGGAAAGTTTTCGCAGCGAAACCCGCGCCTGGCTCGAAGCCAATTGCCCGCCCGAAATGCGCGAGCCGGTGCGCAGCGAAAAGGACGCCAATTGGGGCGGCCGCAATCCCGATTTCCAGCCCGGGCAGAAGGAATGGATGGACGCGATGGCCTCGCGCGGCTGGACCGTCCCCGACTGGCCGGTCGCCTATGGCGGCGGCGGCCTGTCGCCTGCCGAAACCAAGATCCTGCGCGAGGAAATGGCGGCAATGAAGTGCCGCAACCCGCTCAACTCGTTCGGTATTTCGATGCTAGGGCCAGCACTGCTGAAATATGGCACCGAGGAGCAGAAGCTCGACTATCTCCCCAAGATCGCGCGCGGCGAAATCCGCTGGTGCCAGGGCTATTCGGAGCCGAACGCCGGGTCCGACCTCGCCAGCCTTGCGACCAGCGCCGAGGATGCGGGCGACCATTATATCATCAACGGGCAAAAGGTGTGGACCAGCTATGCCGACAAGGCCGACTGGATTTTCTGCCTCGTCCGCACCGACAAGACCAACAAGCAGGGCGGCATCAGCTTCGTGCTGTTCGATATGGCCAGCCCCGGCGTGTCGACCAAGCCGATCCTGTTGATAAGCGGCTATTCGCCTTTCTGCGAGACCTTCTTCGACAATGTGAAAGTGCCCAAGGCGAACCGCGTTCATGACGAGAACAAGGGCTGGGACGTCGCCAAGTACTTGCTCGGGCATGAGCGCGAAATGATTTCGGGGATGGGCCTCGGCTCGGTTAGCGGCAATCCGCTGGTCGAAGGCGCGATTGCCACCGTCGGCCTCGGTCACGACGGCCGCCTCGCCGATCCGCTGCTGCGCGCGTCGATCGCGCTGTTTGAAGTCCGCGCCAAGGCCTTCGGCATGATGTCCGAACGCTTCATCGATGAGCTGAAGGCGGGCCGCGCCCACCCTGCGCAGCCATCAATGATGAAATATTACGGCACCGAGCTCAACAAGTCGCGCCACGAGCTGATGATGGCGGCAGGCGGCTCCGATGCGCTCGAATGGGAAAGCGCGCGCTCGAACGGCGGCGCGGGTCCGCGGGCGTGGCTGCGCACCAAGGCCAATTCGATCGAAGGCGGGACGAGCGAAGTCCAGCTCAACATCGTCGCCAAGCGGATTTTGGAATTGCCCTCAGCCTAACAGACAAACCCGTCACCCCGGCCTTGTGCCGGGGTCCACTCCTCCACCAGCGGCTCGGCCAAGAGGCGCGGTGGACCCCGGCACAAGGCCGGGGTGACGAACAGGATTGAAAAATGCCTCTCTACCTCACCGAAGAACAGACGATGCTGCACGATACGGCGAAGAGCTTCATCGCCGATGCCGCCCCCGTGAGCCATATGCGCGGGCTGCGTGACAGCAAGAGCGCCGATGGCTTCAGCCGCGATTTGTGGAAGCAGTTCGCCGAAATGGGCTTCACCGGCATCCTGATCGGTGAGGACGACGGCGGCCTCGGGCTCGGCCATGTCGAGGCGGGCGTGGTGCTCGAGGAGATCGGCCGTAACCTGTCGCCCTCGCCGTTCCTCGCCACGGCGGTCGCGGCGGTCGAGACGCTGAAAGGCAGCGCGCATGCCGCGCGACTGTTCCCCGGCATCCTGAGCGGTGACACCGTAGCAGCGCTGGCGATCGACGAGCGCGCCAAGCATGGCACTGGCATCGCGATGCAGGCCGAACGATCGGGCAATGGCTTCAAGCTAAGCGGCGCCAAGCAGTTCGTCACCCACGGCCATGTCGCCGATGTGCTGATCGTCGCCGCGCGCACCGCTGGCTCGGCTCATGACAAGAACGGCATCACCTTGTTCGCGATCGACAAGGGCGCGGCGGGGCTGAGCGCGGAAGCCGAGCGGCTGGCCGACTCGTCGCTCGCCGCCCGCCTCACCTTCGACGGCGTTGAAGTCGATGCTGATGCGGTGATCGGTGAAGTCGATGGCGGCAGCGATCCACTCGGCCGCCTGCTGCGCGCTGGCCGCGCAGGGGCCGCTGCCGAATTGCTCGGTGTCGGCGGCGGGGCGATGGACATGACGGTCAATTACCTCAAGGAACGCAAGCAGTTCGGCGTGCGGATCGGCAGCTTCCAGGCGCTCCAGCACCGCGCGGCGCACCTCTATAGCGAAATGGAAGTCGCGCGCGCCGCCGTGCTCAAGGCGCAGCAATTGCTCGACGCGGGCGATGCCGGGGCCGAGGAAGCCGTGTCGGTCGCCAAGGCGATGACGTCGCTCGCCACCACGCTGAGCGTTCAGGAAGGCGTGCAGATGCACGGCGGCATCGGCATGACCGACGAATATGACATCGGCTTCTACATGAAGCGCGGCCGCGTGCTCGCCGAGATGTTCGGCGACGCCAATTTCCACGCCGACCAGCTCGCAAGGGCGGCAGGGTACTAACTAAGTCCTCCCCTAGCTATGCTGGGGGAGGGGGACCGCGCCCGCAGGGCGTGGTGGAGGGGGCCGCAGAATGGCTATTCCCCCTCCTCCATTTGCTACGCAAATGGTCCCCCTCCCCGCGCAAGCTCGGGGAGGAATGAGGAAAATGATGACCGAACACCCTACACCCGCCCAGCTCGCGCAGAACCTCGTCGCTTTGCTCGACGTCGAGGAACTCGACACCGACCTCTATCGTGGCAAGCGCGGTCACGACGGCTATGGCCGCGTGTTCGGCGGGCAGGTCCTCGCCCAGGCGCTGCAAGCCGCGCAGCGATCGACCGACGACGACAAGCAGGCGCATTCGCTCCACGCCTATTTCATGCGGCCCGGCGCCGAGGAGCACCCGATCATCTACCGCGTGGTGCGCGATTTCGACGGCAAGAGCTTCGCCACCCGCCGCGTGATCGCAACGCAAAAGGGCGTGCCGATCCTGACCCTAACCTGCTCGCTCCAGCGGCCCGAAGAAGGCCTGTCGCATCAGGACGCCATGCCCGATGTCCCGGCGCCCGAAGACCTGAAGAGCGACCTCGAAATCCGGCTCGAGACCGCCGATCAGATGCCCGAGCGCTTTCGCGCGAATTTCACGCGCCCGCGCATGGTCGAAAGCCGCCCGGTCAATCCGCGCAGCTGGCTCAAGCCCGAAAAGCAGGAGCCGCACCAGGCGAACTGGTTCCGCGTGGTGGCGCCCGTCGCCGATGATCCCGCGCTCCACCGCGCGATCCTCACCTATGCCAGCGACATGTCGCTGCTCGGCACCGCGACCTTGCCGCACGGCGTCAACTGGATGACGCACAAGCTCCAGACCGCGAGCCTGGACCATAGCGTGTGGCTGCATGAGCCGTTCCGCGCCGACGACTGGCTGCTGTACGTGTGCGACAGTCCGTGGAGCGGCCATGCGCGTGGCTTCAACCGCGGCAAGATTTACGCGCGCGACGGGCGATTGGTAGCAAGCTGCGCGCAGGAAGGCCTGATGCGCCTGCGGGAGTGACGCCGTGACGCTGACGACCGACATCACCGATTTCACCCGTCGCGATTTCACCTTCGGCGGGAAGACCAAGCCGGTGCTCACGATTGGCGATAGAGGCCCCGCCATAATCGTCATCCACGAAGTCTTTGGCTTCACCCCCACGCTCGCGCGCTTCTGCCGCTGGCTCGTCGAGGCAGGCTTCCGGGTTTATGCGCCAATCCTGCTCGGCACGCCCGACGCGACCAACGCGGAGAAGATCAGCCAGCGCCGCTTGCTCGGCCTGTGCGTCAGCCGCGAATTCAATCTGTTCCGCAACGGCAAGTCGAGCCCAATCGTCGAATGGCTCAAGCCGCTGGCACATCAGGCGCATGCCGAATGCGGCAGCCCCGGCGTCGGGGTGATCGGCATGTGCCTGACCGGCGGCTTTTCGCTGTCGATGGCGGTCGACCCAGTGGTACTCGCGCCCGTCCTCTCGCAGCCTGGCATGCCGGTGACGAACGCAGCGGGCCTCGACATCTCGCCCGCCGATCTGGCGAAGGTGAAGGCGCGGACCCGCGACGAGGGCCTCGAAATTCAGGGCTATCGCTTCGACGGCGACCCGCTGTCGAAGGGCGAGAAATTTTGGACGTTGCGCCGCGAATTCGGCGACGCCTTCACCGGCATCGAAATCCCGGCGTCAGCCGGCAATCCAAACAGCCCCCTCGCCCGCGCCGGTCGCCCGCCCCACAGCGTCTTCACCGGCGACCTGATTGACGCCGAGGGGGAGATCACCAAGTCCGCCGTGATGGAAGTGACCGGGTTTTTCACGCGGGCGTTGAAGGCGTAGCGCGCTCGACGAGCGGCTTTTCAAGTCGCCATCCATTTCATAAACACTGCGCAACAAAGACGAATCGTCGGGGGACGCATGAAATTCTTGCCGTTAGCTATCGCGACGTTCGTCGCGGCATCCGCTTGTGCCACGCCTGCGCTCGCGCAATCGGCGCCACCGGTGGTCCAGACGCCCCCCGCCAAACCGGTCTCCCCCTTCGTCCTATGTGACGGCCGCACCGGCTATGTCAGCGGCGGTCTGCGGATTTTCCGAGCGCTGGCCGTCACGGCAACACTCGGCGTCTCCGAACTCGGCACCACCAAGGACGACGACGCCAAGCGCGCCAAGGGCAAGGACGGCGCTGCGGCGTGCACGACGGCGCTGACGCTGGAAAAAAATGGCGAGCGCCGGGTCGAGCTGGTGATGGCCAAGACCATCCATCTGCTTGAGGACAATGACCTCGATCAGGCGCTCGCCACGATCCGCACAGCCGAAGACGCTGCCGGGGACTATAAGCAAGACGTCGGATTCCGACGCACCTTGTTGCCGCGTGCGAAGCTGCTTGAGGCCAATGTGCAGTTACGGGCCAAGCGCTTCGCAGAGGCCGAAGCCAAGGCGGTCGAGGCGCTTCAGCTCGGGTCTTATGACGTTGCCTTCGTGCAACGCGCCAATGGCTTCCTCGTGCTGACCAACGATCTTGGTCCCGCCAAGCGCGATGTGCTTGCCCAGAGTGCGCGGATGATCCCGATCAACTTCAACGCTCTGGCGCAAACCCTGACCGCAAACGGTCGCTATCTGGAAGCGGCACAGCTTTTTGCCGATTATGTCGAGATCGCCACGGCATCGCTCAAGAAGTTTACGCCGATCTGGTTTGACGCCAACCAGTCGCTGCTGGTGGCGCTGGCCGGTGATGTCGAAAAATCGAACGCCCTGCGCGCCAAAGTCGAAACCGAAATTGCCCGGCTGCGGTCCAGCGGTGAATCCGGGGACATGGGTGACTTGCTCGCGCAGACATCGGAAACGCTCACGCTTCAGTCGGTGATCATCGACCTCAAACAGGGCAAGGCCAGCGACGCGCGCGCGACATTTCGAGCACATGGCCCCTGGCTGCTGGCCGACAAGCGCTCGGTCTACGCGTCAATACAACAGTTGCGCGCGGAGGCTCCAGCTTCAGAGCTGACGGGCACGCTCAGCGAGACCGCCGATGCATGGCGTGGCCACTTTCTCGACGAAATGGCAACGAGCATTGCCACCGAAGACCAGACAAAACGGCTCTATGCACTGCCGACGCTCAGCGCGAGTGCCGCCGAATTCAGCAAGGCCAGCCGCGTGACCTGGACCACCGGCACAAAGCCCAAATTCCTGTGGAAGCCCGACAAGAAGGATCCGGCACTGTTCGAAATCATGTCGACGATCGACACCGTGTCGGCGGCGGATCTGCCGGCGGGCGAGGCTCTGCTGTTACAGGCAGGGTTGATTGCGCGCGAACGCGGCCTCGATGGCGTCGCGCTCAATCCAACGCGCAAGAACATCGACCTTATCGCTGTGCGCTTCGGCAAAATCGGGACGCCGGGCTTTCCCGAAAGCCTGACCTTGCGCGCCGACAAGCTGATCGCCGATTTGAGCCCCGTCATTCCGAAGCCCGCGCCGACTAACTAGGCGGGCGGCGGGCTTACACCGCCGTCTTGCCATATTCCTGCCGCGTCACCGGGTGGCTTGACGACAGCCCGCCGTCGACTGCGAGCGCCTGCCCGTTGACATAGCTCGCGTCGTCCGAGGCGAGGAACAGCGCGACTTTCGCCAGTTCCTCGGGCTGGGCAGCGCGCTTGAGCGGGTTGAGGCGGCCGACCTTTTCCATCTTCCCCGCCTCGCGCGCGTAATCGAAGGTTGGCTTGGTCATGCCGGTTTCGGTCAGCCCCGGGCACATCGCATTGACGCGAATGTTCGACCCCGAAAGCTGCTGGGCGGAGGTCATCGCGAGGTTGATCACGCCTGCCTTCGACGCCGAGTAAGCGGGCGACCCGGCGCCCGATCGGATGCCCGCGACGCTCGCCGTCAGCACGATTGCCCCGCCCCCCCGCTTGGCGATTTCGGGTGCTGCATGCTTCACCGCCAGATACGGCCCGATCAAGTTGACGCGCAGCACTTCGCTGATGAGCGCGACATCGGTGTCGAAGATGTTCGCCATCCCGCCCGAAATCCCGGCATTGGCGAACATGATGTCGAGCCCGCCGAACTGCGCGACCGCCAGCGCGACGGTGCGGATCACGTCGTCTTCGTTACCTGCGTCGATCTTGATTGCGGTGGCGGTGCCGCCTGCGTCTCGGATCGCCTGCGCGGTCTCCTCGGCAGCGTCGCTCCAGTCGGCGCAGATCACCTTGCCGCCCTCGGCCGCGAACAGCGTGGCGGCGGCACGGCCTATTCCTGAAGCAGCGCCGGTGACGATGATCGATTTGTCGGTGAAACGTGGCATTCTCTTTTCCCTTTTCCAGCACCGTTGGTGTCGAGCGAAGTCGAGACACCTGCCCCTGCGGCCCGCCCCTCGACTTCGCTCGGGACGAACGGAGGTAACTCGCTAAATCGTCACCCCACCGTCGATCACGATCGTCTGCCCGGTCATGAACGCGCTCGCTTCGCTCGCTAGAAACACCACCGCGCCGGCAATTTCCTCGGGCTCGCCGATCCGGCGCAGCGGTGTGGTCGCGTTGCGCGCCGCCACCGCTGCCTCATTCTCCCAAAGCGCGCGCGCGAAATCGGTGCGGATCAGCCCCGGCGCGATGCAGTTCACGCGGACGTTGAACGGCCCATATTCATGCGCCAGATTGCGCGCGAGCTGCATGTCGGCGGCCTTGGAGATCGCATAGGCACCGATCACCGCCGTCCCGCGAATGCCGCCGATCGACGAAATGATGATGATGCTCCCGCTCTTGCGCTCGCGCATTTCGGGCACGACCATCGAAATCAGCCAGTGGTTCGAGACGATATTGTTGTCGAGAATCTTGCGGAACTGCTCATCGGCAATACCCTCCTGCGGGCCATAATAGGGGTTGGACGCGGCATTGCAGACGAGGATGTCGACCTTGCCGAACTGCGCCTTCGTTTCATCGACCAGATGCTGGAGCCCCGCCTTATCGGAAATGTTGGCCGCAACCGCGATCGCGGTGCCCTCGCCGTACTTGCCGTTGATCTCGGCCGCGACGACATCGCACGCATCCTGCTTGCGGCTCGAAATGACGACTTTCGCGCCATGTTCGGCAAGTTCATAAGCCGAGGCCTTGCCGATCCCGCGTGAGGAACCGGTGATGATGGCGACTTGGCCGTGCAGGTCGAATTGGCTCATGAATTAAATCCTTCCCCCGTTTGTTTCGAGCGCAGTCGAGAAACAGGCCGCAGGCGATGAGCCACGGTTTCTCGACTTCGCGCGAAACCAACGGGTCGCTTAAGTTCTACGCCCCCGCCTTCTTCGCAAAACTCCAAGCCGCCGCCGCCAGCGGCCCCACACGTTCGGCGGTCTTCGCCGCCTGTGCGCTGCTCGCGGTGCCGTCGACGATCCGCTTCTTGATGCCCTGCACAATCCCGGTCAGCCGGAACAGATTGTAAGCGAAATACCAGTCGAGCTGCGGTACGCCGTCACGTCCCGTCGCGGCGCAATAGCGCGCGACCATCTCCTCGATCGTCGGGATGCCCGTCTCGGCGCCCGCCAGCCCCATCACGCCCGAACGCCCCTCGGGCTGGGTCACCCAGTTCATCAGGAAATAGCTGAAATCGGCCAGCGGATCGCCGAGCGTCGACAGCTCCCAGTCGAGCACCGCGATCACCCGCGCTTCGTCGCCAGCGAAAATCATATTGTCGATGCGGTAATCGCCATGGACGATCGACACCCGGTCCTGCTGCGGCAGGGTCGCGGGCAGCCAGTCGATCAGCGCTTCGACATCGGGCATATGCTCGGTTTCGGAGGCGCGGTATTGCTTGGTCCAGCGCGCGACCTGGCGCTCGAAATAATTGCCCGGCTTGCCGTAATCGCCCAGCCCCGCCGCTTTGTGATCGGTGTTGTGGAGCTGCGCCATCGTGTCGCACATCGCATTATAGATCGCGGTGCGCTCGCTCGGGGCCATGCTCGGCAACGATCCGTCCCAAAGGTTGCGCCCGCTCACCAGCTCCATCAGGTAGAATTTCGCCCCGATCACTTCAGGGTCTTCGCACAGCCCATAGGGGCGCGGCACCGGGAACCCGGTGGGATGCAGTCCCGCGATCAGCCGATATTCGCGGTCGACGGCGTGCGCGCTCGGCAACAATTTCCCGAACGGCTGGCGGCGCAGGACATAGGTGCCGCCGGGGCTCTCGACCTTGTAAGTGGGGTTGGACTGGCCGCCCTTGAACTTTGAGAGCGTAATCGGCCCTCGCGCACCGGGCACGTTCGCTTCCATCCACCCCGCGACGCGCGCGGCATCTATCGGATCGTCGGCGGGCACGGGCAAGGTGCCGACCATCGTCACATCGGCGGTTTCCGCCTCGCTCATGCGAATTCGATCACGGAGCGCACCGTGTCCCCCGTCCGCAGCGCTTGTAGCGCGCCATTGACGCCGTCGAGGCTGATCCGCTCGGCGACCATCGTGTCGAGATCGAGCTTGCCGTCGAGGTACATCTGGACGAGGCGCGGCATGTCGATCGGGAAGCGGGTCGAGCCGAGCAGCGAGCCTTGCAGCTTCTTGCCGGTCAGGAAACTCGGCCCCGGCAGGCTCACCATCTTGCCCGGCGCAATCATGCCCAAGATCGTCGCGGTGCCGCCGCGTTTCAGGATCGTCCAGGCGAGTTCGGCCGTTTCGGGCCGCCCGACCGCCTCGATCGCATAATCGACGCCGCCGCCGGTCAGACCCGCGATCTGCTTGGCGAGATCGGGCGCGTCAGGCGCAAAGCCATGCGTCGCGCCCAGGCGGGTCGCGAGTGCCAGCTTGTCGGGCACCGGATCAATCGCGATGATCGCCCCTGCCCCCGCAATCTTGGCGGCATTGATCGCGGCAAGGCCGATCCCGCCGCAGCCAATTACCGCCACCGTCTCGCCGGCACGCAAGCGGCTGTCGTTGAAGATCGATCCCGCGCCGGTGATCACCGCGCAGCCGAGCAGCGCCGCGCGGTCGAGCGGCATGTCCTTCGAAATCGCGACGCACGCATTTTCATGCACCAGCATCATTTCAGCGAACGCCGACAGGTTGAGGAACGGCGCCAGCGGCGTGCCGTCGTTCAGGCTGATGCGCGGGTCGGCGCCCTTCCCGCGCCTGGTCGACGGATCGACGCACAGCGAGGGGCGCCCGGTGACGCACATCTCGCAGCTGCCGCAGAACACCGTAAAAAAGGTGATGACATGATCGCCGGGCCGCAGCCGCGCGACATCGCTGCCGACCGCTTCGACGATCCCGGCGGCTTCATGCCCCGGCACGGTCGGCATCGGATGCGGAAAGCTGCCATCGACGAAATGCAGGTCCGACCGGCAAACCCCGCAAGCCACCGTGCGGATCAGCACTTCGCGCGGGCCGGGCTTGTCGATGCGGATGTCCTCGATCACGAGGTCCGACTTGGGTTCGTAAAGAACGGCTGCTTTCACTAACGATATTCCCTCACTCGAGGCTCCCAATCACCGTCTCCCACAACCCATCCGTCACCCCGGCCTTGTGCCGGGGCCCACCGCGCCTCACGGGCCGAAGTGCGGGTGGAGGAGTGGGCCCCGGAACAAGTCCGGGGTGACGGATGCGCTTTGATAAAGGCCGATCAGCGCCGCACCATTTCTTTCGCCGCGACCGCTTCGGGCAAATCGGCGTATTTCCCGAACTCGTTGCGCGCGATCGCCCGGTTGTGGACCTCATCCGGTCCATCGGCGAAGCGCAACGTCCGCATCCCCGCCCAGGCATGGGCGAGGTGGAAATCGTCCGATACGCCGCCGCCGCCATGCGCCTGGATCGCATCGTCGAGGATCGACAGCGCCATCGTCGGTGCCGCGACCTTGATCATCGCGATTTCCTGTTGCGCGCTCTTGTTGCCGGCCTTGTCCATCATGTCGGCCGCCTTGAGGCACAGCAGCCGCGTCATTTCGATGTCGATCCGCGCCTTGGCAATGCGCTGTTCCCAGATCGAGTGATCGGCAATGCGCTTGCCGAAGGCGACGCGGGTCAGCAACCTTTTGGCCATCGCTTCGATCGCGACTTCGGCGACGCCGATGGTGCGCATGCAATGGTGGATGCGGCCCGGCCCGAGCCGCCCCTGCGCGATTTCGAAGCCGCGCCCTTCGCCGAGCAGGACATTCTCCACCGGCACGCGCACGTCCTTCAGCTCGATCTCGGCATGGCCGTGTGGCGCATGGTCATAGCCATAGACGGTCAGCATGCGCTTGATGTTCACGCCGGGGGTATCGAGCGGGACGAGGATCTGGCTCTGCTGGCTGTGGCGCGATCCTTCGGGATTGGTCTTTCCCATCACGATCGCGATCTTGCAGCGCGGGTCGCCCGCGCCCGACGACCACCATTTCACGCCGTTGATCACATAATGATCGCCGTCGCGGACCATTGCGGTTTCGATGTTGGTCGCGTCCGACGAGGCCACGGCCGGCTCGGTCATCAGAAACGCCGAGCGAATTTCGCCGTGCATCAGCGGCTTGAGCCACTGCTCCTTCTGCGCGCGCGTGCCGTAACGGTGGAGCACTTCCATATTGCCGGTGTCGGGTGCCGAGCAATTGAAGCATTCGCTCGCCCAGCCGACCTTGCCCATTTCCTCGGCACACAGCGCATATTCGAGGTTGGTGAGCTGCGTGCCTTCAAACTCGAAGCTGTCGTCGACATGGGTCTGACCCGAGTGCGGCGGCATGAAGAAATTCCACAGCCCCGCCGCCTTGGTCTTGACCTTCATTTCCTCGATCACCGGAATCACTTTCCAGCGCTCGCCGGTGCTTTCCTGCTCGTGATAGATGTGGTTGCGCGGGCGGATTTCGCGGTCGATGAAATCCTTCACCCGGTCGCGGAAATAGGTTTCGCGGTCGCTCAGCGTGAAGTCCATGACGCATCCTCTCAAATGGCGTGTTTGAACGTGGCTTAGACCGTACCGCACATTCGGTAAAGCGTCTGCGGTGTCCCCGCGCGCCACATTTCGCATACGAATGCCGTGTCCCAAAGCATTCGCGAAAGGGACTGTTTCTTCGAAAAGATGCTGTTAAGCTTTGCGGCTATGGAGGCTTTGGGGGCCATCGACTCGACCGCCGACGGAAGCACCAAGCGCTTCCGGGCGAAGCGTGACGCCATCTTGGCGGCGGCCGCACAGGCGATTAACGAACAAAGCGCCAAGGGCATGACCTTCGCCGATGTCGCGCGCCGGGTTGGGCTCAACACCACCAGCGTCACCTATTATTTCAAGCGCAAGGAAGACCTCGCCGCTGCCTGTTTCGACTATACGCTCGAACAGCTTCAGGCGATGCTCGACGAGGCACTGATCGAAGCGACCCCGCAGGCGCGCGTTGCGCGCTATCTCGCGCTCAACATGGATCGCCTCGCGCGCATCCAGCGCGGCGAGGCGACCTCGTTTGCGGTCCTCTCAGACCTGCGCGCGATGGAAGAACCCGTGCTCGGGCGGCTGATGAACGGCTGGCGCGACGTGTTCCGCAAGACGCGCAGCCTGTGGGGGGTCGGCGAGACGCGGGCGCATACCGATCTCTACGGCGCGCGCGCACGTCCTGCTCGAAAACACCTTCTGGCTGCCCATCTGGCTCGGGCGTTACGATCCCGACCAATATGCCCGCGTCGAGGCCCGGCTGATGGCGGTGTTCGCGCAAGGCATCGCTGCCGATGGCGCGCGCTGGGCGCCTGGCCTGCTCGATCTCGCCCCGGCCGAGGCCGAGCCGGGACGCGAAGCCTTTCTGCTCGCCGCCACCCGGCTGATCAACGAGCTCGGCTATCGCGGCGCATCGGTGCAGAAAATTGCGTCGATGCTCAACGTCACCAAGGGCAGCTTCTACCACCATCTCGACGCCAAGGATGATCTGGTGATCGCCTGTTACAAGCGCAGCCTCGCCACGATCACCAAGGCGCAACGGCTTGCCGATGCCGAAAGCGGCGATCATTGGCACCGCTTGTCGAGCGCGATTGCGACCTTGCTCGATTTCCAATTCTCCGATCGCGGCCCGTTGATGCGCACCACCGCGCTGTCGGGCGTCGCGCCGGGCGTGCGCAGTGCGCTGGTCGCTCGCTCGAACCGGATCGCGCGGCGCTATGCCGGGATGATGAGCGACGGCATCGCCGAAGGATCGATCCGCGCGATCGACCCGCTGGTCGCGGCCCAAGCGCTGATGGCGCTCCAGAACGCGGCGTTCGACATGCGCAAATGGGCCAGCACCATGCCGCGCGACCGGGCGATTGCTTTCTACGCGTCGACGCTGGCGTTCGGGCTGTTCGACGATCGCGTGCTCAGCCTGCAACCGCCTGCCGCTTGAGCAAGACGCCCGCCCGCCAATAATGGTAAATCGCCCAGGGCGTGAGCAAACTCGCGCTGAGCATTGCATAGCGCAGTGATTCGGCGCCGAACGCCGGCTTGTACAAATCGCTCAGGATGCCCGTGATGCTCGGCCCCAGCCCGAGACCGATCAGGTTGATGACCAGCAGCGTGATCGCCGCCCACACCGCGCGCATCCGTGTCGGCGCGAGTCCCTGGATCAGCGCAAAACTCGGCCCCAGATAGCTCGACGCGAGCAAGTACGAGAGCATCACCGCCGCAAAGGCCGTGGTGACGTCATAGGATAAATAGAAGAGCGCGGTGAACGGCAAGGCCGCAAGCTTGAGCACAGCGACAAACCATGCCTGCACGTGCAGCCCGTAACGGCGGCCGAGCCGGTCGGCGATCCGCCCGCCCATGATTCCACCGAATGCCCCGATCAGCGCGACCGCCGGCGCATAGTAAAGCGACACTTGCGTCAGCGTCATGCCAAACGACCGCTGGAGATAGGACGGCCCGAAATTGGCGGTGGCATAGCCGACCAGCGAGGTGATCGTCACCGCCATGATCAGGTGGATCGCCGGGGCACTGGCCCCAAGGCTCTTCAGCCCTTCGCTCAGTGACGGGAGCGGGGCCGGGTTTTGCGGCACCCCGCCGGGGTCCGACAGCCCGCGCCGCGGCTCGACCATCACCAGCCGCACGAACACCGCAAGCAGGATGCCAGGCAATCCCACCGCCGCCATGGCCCAGCGCCAGCCGTAACTTTGGGCGATCAGCCCGCCGATGATCGCGCCGAAGCCGCCGCCGAGCACGACGCCGGT
>JAIETY010000115.1 GCA_019744885.1 Sphingomonas sp. | reverse complement strand
CCGCTGTAAGTGGTTGTCGTTTCGGGCCGCAGGTCGTTGTTGCCCAGAATGTCGATCGCGCGGAACGAGCTGCCGATCACCTGAAGCGAGGTTACCTGACCGTCGAGGTTCTGCGGTGGCGGGCCACGGAAGGTGGTGCCGGCGCCGCCACGCAACGCCAGCCAGCTCAGCGCTTGCCACCGCACGCGGCCCTGCGGGTTAAAGGTCGATCCGGTCCGCCCACCATAATCTTCGAATCGTGCCGAGAACTGCACGTTCAACGTGTCGGTGACCGGCGCCTGAATTTCGCCGAAGAACGCATACACATTGCCGTTGATCGTCCGGTTGCGGTTGGTGCCGAGGAAACCCAGCGCACCAGTCTGCTGCGCGCAGATTGCATTGGCAGTGAGGGCCGAACCTGGGCAGGGATTGATGGCAAGATTGGCATCAGCGTTGTACCGGATCGCATAGCGATCCGCCCGATACTGGCCGCCGATGGCGAACGAAATCTCGCCACCCGGCAGGCGAATGCCCGATCGACCACTCAGCACAGCGTCCGCCACGATCAATTGGGTGTCGGTGTCGCTGCGGGTGGTGCGGAAGAAATTATCGATCGTCGCCAGATCATTGATGATCCCGGCGCCCGGCGTCAGATTGGCGCCAGCCGGCACGCGCGTGCCGGCGAAATTGGGGTTGGTCTGCCCCGTTACCGGATTGCGTGCAATAGCAGTCGAGAACGGGTTGAAGTAGGTGCAACCGTTGGTGCCCGCCACCGCAGCCAACTGGGCCTGTGTCAGTCCAGCGCGCGACTGCGGCGAGGCGAAGGCGCAATTCGGGCCACCGAATCCGGCGAGCGCATTCTGCAACAGATCACCAAAGGTGTCGGTACCTTCGATCCCGCGACGATAAGCCGAATAGGTGAAGCCCGCGTCGAATGTCAGCGCGTCGTTGATCTTCAGCGAGGTGTCGGCTGTAAAGCGGATCGATTCCGACTGACGCTGGCTGAAGGCAGAATTGCGATCATTGCCGGGCTGGGTAAACAACGGGTTGCCGCCCAGCAGGAACGGTCGGAACAAGACCGGGAACGCCAGCGCAGGCGCAAGCGGCGCCCCGGCGGCGTTGACGACGCAGCCCGATGCGGCACCATAGACCCCGCAATAGTCGCGCAGCGCCGGCGCATAGGTCGGGACCGCGAAGAAGCCGGCCCCTGCTGCCTGCGCGGTGGTGGTGATCCCCGCCGCCGGCACCGTGGTGAGCGGCGACGCGGCATAACCCGACGGCGGCAGCGTCGGCAGATAACTCGGCGAGGTGGTAATGCGCGTCGATGAGGTGCCGTAAAGCGCGGTCACCCGAAACGTCAGCCTGTCGGTCAGGTCGATCTTGGATTCCAGATAGGCCTGGATGCGATCTTCGGGTTCAACGAGATTGTCGAACTGACCGAAATTGGTGAAGCAACGATCCGTCGTCGATCCGGGCAAGCTGCGGAAACCACCCAGCGATTCGCAGCCGAGGTCGCGCACGAAGTTACCCGTGCCGCCAAAGCCAAAGTTGCCGGGGCTGCCGCCGCCCGAATAGCCGCCCTGCGGATTGTTCGGATAGGGCTGCACGGTGAAGGGCCGTTCGGTCGTGCGCAGTTCAGAGCGGTGCTGGTAACCGATCGACGCGAGCACCTGGAAGCCATCCTTGTGATGGCCAAAGCTCAGCGCGCCGGTGTAATCACCGGCCGACCCGCGGATGTAGCGATAGTCACCCGATGCCTGGAAACCCTGTTGTTCCGACCGGGTGATGAAGTTGACCACGCCCGCGATCGCGTCCGAACCATAGGTCGCCGCCGCGCCGTCTTTCAGGATTTCGATCCGCCCGACCGCGCTCTGCGGCAACAGGTTGATATCGACGACCGGCACGCCTGTGCCGGCGAAGACGACGCGCTTGCCGTTGAGCAACACCAGCGTGCGCTGCGGGCCGAGGCCGCGCAGGTTGACCGACGCGACACCTTCCGACCCCTGTGCGCGCGCGTCGAACTGGTTCGCATCGCCGATCACGCCGTTCGAGGTCGGCAAATTTTTGAGCAGATCGAGCGCCGAGGGCGACCCCTGCCGCGCCAGCTCCTCGCCGGAGATCACATCGACCGGCAGCGCGGCGTCCTCGGGCGTGCCACGGATCAGCGAGCCGGTGACGACAACTTCGGGGATCGGCTGATTGTCGTCGTCCTGCGCGGCAGGCGGGGCGACCGGCGCGGTCTGCGCGCTGGCGGGCATCGCCATCGCCATCGCCAGGACGGGCGCGGCACAGGCGGCGAGCAGGGTGATTTTTGGCATGCCTCTCTCCCAGAAGGTCGGGCTTATTGCGCTTCCCGCACCGTAAACTCGAATAGACATAGCCACGATCACGTCGTCAAGCGAAACTAACGTTGCGGAATGCTATCTTTTCGGGCGCTGTTGCACAAAGGTCATAGCGCCGGGCCGGGCTGGCGCGACCAACCCGCATCTTTGAAACCGCCGATGTGCAGCATGAAGACGCGCGCGATCCCCGCCCCGACGCCAATCGGGGCGGTCTCCATCGCCGGGTTGCGGTGTCAGTAGCCGTTCAGGCGCGCAAAGCGTTCGCGGTGATAGGAAGCACTGCCCCACATTGTTTCCAGCACAGCCGCGCGCTTGATGTAGAAGCCCGCATCATATTCGTCGGTCATGCCGATGCCGCCATGGAGCTGCACCATCTCGCGGCTGACGAGACGCGAGGTTTCGCTCGCGACCGCCTTCGCAAGGCACACCGCCTGATCGACGTCCGAGCGGCCACTGTCGATGGCCTCAAGCGCACCCTCGACCACCGAACGCATCAGCTCGAGCTCGGTGAACATCTTGGCCATGCGGTGCTGGAGCGCCTGGAAGGTCGACAGCACTTGCCCGAACTGGACGCGGGTCTTGAGGTAATCGTTGGTCGTCTCGAACGCCTGCACCGCCAGCCCGAGCATTTCGGCGCAGCTCGCCGCCGTCGCACGGTCGATGATCGCTTGCGCACCCACGTCGAGCTTGGTCGCGGGCGCGGCGTCGAAAGTCACTTGGGCATGGCTACGCGAGTCCGCCATCTTGCGCGTCGAACGCGTCACGCCGCCTGCGGCGGCATCGACCAGATACAGCCCATCGGTCGCCGACACGATGAACAGCCCGGCGCTGTCGCCTTCGGCGACAAACGCCTTGGTGCCGCTGAGCTTGCCGTCGGTCACGCTGGTCGTGACCTTGGTGGGATCATGGTTCGGGCCTTCGTCAATCGCGAGCGTCGCCACAACGTCGCCGGTCGCGATCTTCGGCAGCCACTTGGCCTTGTGGTCCGCCGAGCCCCCCATCACGATCGCGCTCGCAGCGGCCGAGGTCGAGGCGAGCGGCGATGCCGCCAGGTTGCGGCCCAGTTGTTCGAGCACCAGCCCGAGCGACAGATAGCCAAACGCGGTACCGCCGAATTCCTCAGGGATCACAATCCCGGCGAGGCCCATTTCGGCCATCGTCGCCCAGGCCTTGGGGTCATAGCCTTCCGCCGGGGCGGCGTTGCGCATCTGGCGGAACGCGGTGACGGGCGATTCATTGTCCGCCCATTCGCGGACCATGTCGCGCAGCATCGTTTGTTCTTCGTTCAGTGCAGCCATGAAATGTCGTCCTGTCCCTGCATCGCGCCGATCGCGCCCCGAGCAAAAGCCGGGGCAGCGATGGCTGTCAGCGCATTATCATTGGTGATCGAGCATCCCCAGGATGCGCTTGGCGATCACATTATTCTGGATTTCGGTCGATCCGCCATAGATTGACACCGCCTTGCCCCACAGCCAGGTCCGGGTCTGCGTCAGCTCGGTTTCGCTGAAGCCCTCGCCTTCCCAGCCCAATCCGGCCATGCCCATGATCTCGACCGACAGCTCGGCGCGGTCCTGCGTCAGGCGGGCGCCGACATTCTTCATGATGCTGGTTGCCGCCGACGGCCCCTGGTTCGACTTGGCTTCCATCGCCGCACGCCGCAGCGTCAGCATGAACGCGCGCTGGTCCATTTCGTGCTTGACGATGCGCATCCGGAGATCGCTGTCGGACACCTTACCGTCGTCATTGGCGCCGCGATATTCCTTCGCAAGCTGGCCGAGTGCCTTGCCCGCAAACATCCGCGCCGCGCCACTGCCGCCCGACAGCGAGTTGCGCTCGTGCTGGAGCAAGCGCGTGCCGATCGCCCAGCCCTGCCCTTCCTGCCCGACCAGATTGCCCTTCGGCACCTTCACATTGGTGAAGAAGGTTTCGCAGAACGGCGACTGGCCGCTGATCATGCGGATCGGCTTCACTTCAACGCCGGGCGCGGTCATGTCGATCAGCAGGAAACTGATGCCGGCATGCTTCTGGCTCTTGTCGGTGCGGACCAGCGCGAAGCATTTGTCGGCCCACTGCCCACCGCTCGTCCAGGTCTTTTGCCCGTTGACGATATAATGGTCGACCATATCCTCGGCAAAGGTCTGCAAGGAAGCAAGGTCAGACCCGGCGCCCGGCTCCGAATAACCTTGGCACCAGCGGACTTCGCTTTTGGCGATCGACGGAATATGCTCAAGCTTCTGCTCTTCGCTGCCATATTCGAGCAGCGTCGGCCCGAACATCATCACGCCCATGCCGCCAATCGGGTTCCACGCGCCGATCCGGCCCATTTCCTCCTGCAACACGCGCACCTGCTGCCGGTCGAGCCCGCCGCCACCATAAGCCGCAGGCCAGCTCGGCACGCCCCAGCCCTTTTCGCCCATCGCCCTGGTCCAGGCGGTTTCGTCCTCGGTCGCATCATGCGGCCCTTCGAGCGCCGAGAGCGAATTATCCTTGCCCTTCAGCGAAGCCGGAAAATTCGCCGCAAGCCAGGCGCGCGCTTCTGCGCGGAAGTCATCGAGCGCGCTTTTCGCGTCGAGTTCGGGTGCCGTTGCCATTCATCCACTCCCAAATGTCGAATCTGAATATCGGGTATGGTCGCGCGGTCTGACACAGAAACGCGGCCAAGCAAAGGGGCCTTTGGGTCAGGGTGCCTCGGCAATCGCCGCCGCGAGGTAATCGGCAATCGCCCGTGCAGCCGGCGACGCCGCCCGACCACCGGGGAAGACAGCATGCAACTCGACGCTGTCCATCGCCCAGTCAGCGAGTATCTGTCGCAGCCGCAAATCTGCCAGCTCGGCGCGACATCCCCATAGGGAAGCGCGGGCAATCCCCATCCCGGCGACCGCCGCCGCCATCGCCCCCTCATTGGCTGCCGCCGACAGCCGCCCATCGACGCGCACCGACAGCCGCCGGGCGTCGCGGACAAACGACCAATGCTGTTCAGGATTGGCAACGGGACCGATGATGACCGCGTGGTTCGCAAGCTCGGCTGGCGTTTGGGGGGTGCCTGCCCGTGCCAGATAATCGGGCGCCGCCACTAGCAGCCGTGGTGCCGTCGCCAGTTTACGCGCAACCGCCGTCGAATCGGCCAGGGGACCGAGGCGAAAGGCGATGTCCACACCTTCGACCACCAGATTCTGACGCTCGTCGCTGATCTGGAGATTGATGCGCAGCGCCGGATGGCGGGCCATGAAAGCAGGCAGCCGAGGAATCACCTCTCGCACGCCAAAGCTCGACGATATCGCGACCTGCAACGTGCCGCGCAGTTCCCCGGTGCCGCGTGCGATATGATCGGCCTCGTCGAGCGACGCCAGCAGCGGCTCGATCCGTGCCAGATAATCGGCCCCCGCCTCGGTCAGCGTCACCGCACGTGTGGTTCGTATGAACAATGTCGCGCCAATCTCGCGCTCGAGTTCGGCAATGATCCGCGACGCCGAAGGCTGCGACAGCCCGCGCTCGCGCCCGGCGCGCGAAAAGCTGCCGAGCCGCGCGACGCGCTGGAACAGTCGAAGTGCCTGGAGTCGATCATTCATTTGGGATGCGGATATATCATAGTTTAAATGAGACACTACCGCTCATCTTTCAAATGGCCGAGAAACGGCATCTGTGATCGGTCACCCCCGATGATCGGCGCTAACAATCTCATTCGACTGGAGAACCGCATGACCAAAATCGCCTTTCTCGGCCTCGGCGCGATGGGATCGCGCATGGCACGCCGCTTGCTCGACGCCGGGCACGAGCTGACCATCTGGAACCGGACGGCGCCCGATGCGATCGATTGGGCAGGCGCAAAGATTGCAGCCTCGCCCCGCGATGCCGCGAGCGGCGCGGACATGGTGTTCGCCATGGTGCGCGACGACGCCGCTGCCGCCGATGTGTGGTTGCATTCTGAGTCCGGCGCGCTGGCCGGGATGCACGCCGGCGCCCTCGCGGTCGACTGCTCAACCGTCAGCACCGACTGGGCGCGGACGCTGCATGCGGCGTGTGCGGAATCGAACGTGGACTGTCTCGACGCGCCCGTCGTCGGATCGCGTCCGCAGGCCGAAGCGGGCGCGCTGATCTTTCTGGTCGGCGGCGCTGAGGCGACCGTCGGTCGCGCAGCGCCAGCGCTGTCGGCGATGGGCAGCGCTATCCACCACAGCGGCGACGCGGGATCGGGTGCGGCGACCAAGCTCCTCATCAACGCGCTGTTCGGCATTCAGGTGACGGCGATTGCCGAGCTGCTGGGGCTCGCCTCGGCCCAGGGCCTTGATCTCGCGCGCATTGCGGCGATTATTGGCGAAACGCCCGTCGCCAGCCCTGCACTCAAGGGGGCAATGGGCGGCATGCTTGCCGGAGCCTTTGCGCCGATGTTCCCGATCGACCTTGTCGCGAAGGATTTTGCGCTCGCCCACAATGTCAGTCAGCAACACTGCGCCCGCACGCCGATGACCGATACTGCCGCAACGGTGTTCAACGCCGCGCTGGCGGCGGGCTTGGGTACCGAAAATCTGACCGCCGCCGCAAAACTTTATCGATAAGGGTGGAATGGGAGATGATCGCCGCACCGTCGCTCTTGTACCGGCGACGGTGCTGATCGTTCGCACGCCGTTTCGGTGTTGTCGCGTCCACCCAGCCGCCGAACCGGCAAAGCGCTAAAATTTCGCCTTTTTCTCGCCCGAAACATGCGTGAGCAAAGTCGGCGTTTGCGCATCCTCCGCCACTCAAACGATTGGCGCCGCAAGCGGGGAGATCGGGCCGTGCAACGACGTCATCTGGCCATCGCACTCGGGCTGTTCATCGGCGCTGCGCTGCCGGTCGCAGCACGCGCCTTACCGGGCAAGGCGCAGCGGCCCGGCGCCGCCCGCGCGCTGCGGCAGGCGCACGCGGCGCCCAAATCAGTCAACGACTGGCGCCCCGTGGTCGAAGGGCGGCTCAAGAACGGCATGCGCTATGCCATCCTGCCGCGCCACGCGAACGAGCCCGGCATCGGCCTGCTGATGCGCGTCGAGGGCGGCTTCATTGCCGAACAACGCCCGGGCGAGCGCGGGCTGGCGCATCTGATCGAACATCTCGTCTTTACCAGCCCGACCACTGCCGCGCCCTATCAGCTTTACCGGTTCCCCCAGATCGGCCTGCCGCTGACTTTTTCCGCACCCACAGCGGGGACGACGACGTGGGAAGAGAGCAATTACTTCGTGTCGACCCGCACCACCAAGCTCGCCGATCTCGACACCTTGCTGTCGCTGTACCGCGAGGTCGCGGGCGACATGACGTTGCGCGCCGACGCGGTCGCTGAACAACGCGCCGACGTCCTGCGCGAAATGGGCGAGAAGCGGTACGGCAATGAGATTTACGCGCGCTATGTCGCTGCGTTTGCGCCGGGATCGCCCACCGACGTCATTGATTCGCAGAATTCGGACGATGTGCCGACCGCGAGCATCGACACGATCCGTGCGCTCTATCACCGGCTGTATCGCCCCGAACGGATGATGATCGTCGTCGTCGGCAACGTCGATCCGGCAAAGGCGACCGCGCTGATCCGCCAGCGCTTTGAGAACTGGCAGGGCACCGGCCCCGCGCCCGTATGGCCCCCCTTACCAAGCTTTCAGCCCGATCGCGTCGCGCCGATCAGCTTTTCGGCCCGGCAGGACGGCCGCATGACGGCGTTGACCGGCGTTACCTTTGCGCTCCCGGCTCCGGCGGCAACACGAAGCCTGCAAATCGAAACGACGCTGATGAACATGGTCTTCATCCGCGCGGTCACCGACCGGCTCCGATTGACCCAGCCCGACAGTCAGCCGGGGAAAACCGGCGCGTTCATCGAGAATGGCGAAAATGGCTATGGCCTGATCCTGCTGTGGGACAATCTGGCCGCTGATCATTGGCGATCGGGCCTCGCCACGCTGAAGAAGACGACCTGCGATCTGCAGACGCAAGGCTTGTCCGACGCCGAATGGGCTGCG
The DNA here is from genome assembly GCA_019744885.1 of Sphingomonas sp. Classification (GTDB taxonomy): domain Bacteria; phylum Pseudomonadota; class Alphaproteobacteria; order Sphingomonadales; family Sphingomonadaceae; genus Sphingomonas. Next base: position 11,337 of record JAIETY010000115.1, on the reverse strand, counting down.
GCGCGACAGAATATCATCGGCGAACTCGAACAGCGGTCTGCCACGATGGCGGGCGCGCCGAATGTCGAGCTTGCCAAGGATCTTTCGCACGCGCTTGCAGCCGGAAGAGCGCTGGTGCCGCCGAATGAATTGCTGCGCCATGCCCGCGCCTGGTTCCCGACCGTCAATGCCGAAGCCGGCAATCGCTGGTGGCGCGAGAAATGGCGCGCCGGCGTCGAACATGTCCGGTTGGAAACGCCCGAACTCGCGCAAATCAAGGACCTGCAGGCGGAGATTCGTGCGGTGGTCGATGATGCCGTACGCGAAAACCCCGGCTGCAAGCTTCGCTGATCCTCGCCTGGCGTGGCGGCATTCGTGTGGCGCACGGTCGCGCGAAATATCGATCGCCAAGGGCTGGCGTCATCGGAATTTTGCGATTATGTTCGCTCTTTGTTCACATTGAGTCGTGTGTGACGCCCCCCCCTGGGATGGTCGTGACTTTTGACACCTTTCTCGGGCAATAGGGGCGAAAATGGGGGCGACGATGGGGTATGACCGGCGCACTGTCGTCATCGTGTTGGCGGCGGTGATCATCGACACGATTGGTTTCGGCATTGTGCTGCCGATCCTGCCTGCGCTGATCACGCGGCTGGGGCATACCAATCTCGACGAAGCGACGCGGATTTCGGGCTATCTGCTCGGCATTTACGCGCTGACGCAATTCTTCGCCGCGCCGCTGCTCGGCAATCTGGGCGACCGGTTCGGGCGGCGGCCTGTGTTGATCGCCTCGATGCTGGCCTTTGCCGCCGATTATGCGCTGATGGCCTGGGCGCCGACGCTCGCGTGGCTGTTCGTCGGGCGCGCGATTGCTGGGGTGGCGGGCGCGATCTATGGCCCGGCGAGTGCTGCGCTCGCCGATGTCAGCACGCCCGAAAAGCGCTCCACCGTGTTCGGCTGGCTGGGCGCCGCGTTCGGGATCGGCTTCATCGTCGGGCCTGCGATCGGCGGCGTGCTCGCCGGACTCGGGCCGCGCGCGCCGTTCATTGCCGCCGCGCTGCTCGCGCTGGTGAACGGCCTGGCGATGATTTTCCTCTTCCCCGAATCGCTCAAGCCCGAACTGCGCCGCCCGTTTGAGTGGCGCAGCGCCAATGTGGTCAGCGCGTTCCAGCCGCTGTTCAAAAGTGGCGAGGCCGCGCCGCTGCTGATAGCGTGGTTCGTGTGGCAACTCGCGAGCTTCGTGTACCCCGCGACCTGGTCCTTCTGGTGCGCGGCGCGCTTCGGCTGGGACGCAACCGCGATCGGCTGGTCGCTGACCTTTGTCGGCGCCGTCATGGCGGCGGTGCAATTCTTCCTGACCGGGCGGATCATCGCGCGGATCGGCGAACGGCGCGCGGTCGTCGTCGGACTAGCGAGCGGCGGCAGTGCCTATCTCGCCTATGTCTTCATCACCGCCGGGTGGCAGGCCTATGTCATTTTCCTGGCGAGCGCGCTGTCTTTCCTGGTGTTCCCGGCGATGAACGCGCTGCTGTCGCGGCTCGCCGACGCGTCCCACCAAGGCGCATTGCAGGGCGGGATCGGCAGCATGAACAGCGTGGCGGCGGTGATCGCGCCGCTCATGCTCACGCAAGCGCTCGCGGCGGGCGTCGCGCGCGGCCAGCCGGGCGCGGCGTTCCTGCTCGCGAGCGCGCTGGCGGCGGTGGCGCTGGCGATCGTGATGTGGAAAGTGCTGGGCCGCGTGCCGCCGAAGGGAGTGGCGGTGAGGGATTAACCCATTTGAAAACGGGAATTACCTTAGCCCCGTTCGTGCTGAGCTTGTCGAATCACTGTTCTTCTCTTGCGATGGCTTCCCAAAAGAAGGACGGCCCTTCGACAAGCTCAGGGCAAACGGCGGCTTAGGCGAGTGGTTTTTATGTCCATTCTACCCTTCCTTCCCCGGCCGTCGGCTGAGCGCCACGTCGAGGTGCCCGCCGGCATCGACGAGCATGACCTCACCCGTCACGCTGCGCATTGCCGGATCGAGCAGGTTGACGACAGGCGCGGCAACATCGGGCGCCATTGTCGCAAGCGCCATCGGCACGCTGGCGGCGATTCGCTCGTTGAGCTTGGCGAAGCCTTCTGCGCCCAGCCTTTTCTCGAACCAGCCAGTGCCGACATAGCCCGGCGCGACCGCATTCACCCGGATCGCAGGCGCCAGCACCCGCGCAAGGCTCTTGGTCATCGTGATCAGCGCGCCTTTGGAAGCAGCATAAGCCACCGACGATCCCATGCCGAACACCCCCGCGACCGAGGCGATGTTGACCACCGCGCTAGCGTCCCCCGCCTTCAGCGCGGGCGCACAGGCGCGCACCATCTGGAATGCGGCGATGACGTTGAGCTGATAAATGTCGACGAAATCCGCGCCCGACAGCGCGTCGAGGTCCTCATGCGCGGCAAATTTGGTGCGGCCCGAATTATTGACGAGGAAGTCGATCCGCCCGAACGCGTCGGTCGCCGCCTTCGCCAGCGCGCGGCACTGCGCATCGTCGGTGATGTCGGCCTGCACCGCAATCGCCCCGCCCCCGACGTCGGCGGCCAGCGCCTCCGCATCGTCGCGGCTCGACGCATAGTTGATCACGCAGTGGACCCCGCGCGCCGCGAGCAGCCGCACCGTCGCGGCGCCAATCCCCGTGCCACCGCCGGTGACGACGGCAACGCGCCCTGCCCAGCTCATGCCGCCGCACTCGGCCGCGCGGTGGCGCGATCATGCCACGCCTTCAGCGCGGTCAGCTCCTCCGGCATCGGCAAGCCGATCCAGGTCGCAAAGTCGATCGTCGTCAGCAGCACGATATCGGCGATCGAGAAATTCTTGCCCGCCAGCCACTGCCGATCGGTGAGCGCGGCGTCGAATTCGCGCATCACCAACAGCGCGCGCTTGCGCTGCGTCTCGCCAAAGTCGGGGAACTGCGGCTTTACCACCCGCGCGGTGAAGGGATGAGTATGCATCCACACCATGCCGACCGGAATCATCAGCCGCATCTCGACCCGGCGCACCCACATATCGACATCGGCAATCCCCTTGGGGCCGGTGCCGAACATCGGCGGATCGGGATTGAGCGCTTCGAGGAAACGGCAGATCGACACGCTTTCGGTAATCACTTCGCCATCGTCGAGTTCAAGCGCCGGGATTTGCCCGAGCGGATTGACCGCCAGAAATTCCTCGCCCTTGTGCTCGCCGGCGGGAATCGACAGCACTTTGGTGCTGATCTTCAAGCCCTTTTCGGCCATGAAAATCCGGACACGCCGAGGGTTTGGCGCCGGGTTGACGGCATCGTAGAACAGCATGAACTTTGGCTCCCGGTCACGTTTTCGAAGATCGCGTATGGCATTTTGGCAGCGGCTCGCCTAGCGCTTCGCTCAATCGGAGGGGATATGGACGCCGCGACCCAGCTTGCCAGCGACTTTGCCGCGCTGCCGGAGATCATCCGCGCCCACGCGGCCGAGCGCGGCGCCAAAACCGCGATTGTCGGCGAGGATGGCGCGCTGACCTATGCCGCGCTCGATGCAGCGATGGACCGGATTGCGGCAGCGCTCCAGCGCGACGGGCTGGCGCAGGGGCAAGCGGTCGCGATCGTCGGCGCGCCATCGGTTGCCTATGCGACAGTGTTCCTCGCGACCTTGCGCGCCGGTGGCGCCGCGACGCCGCTTGCGCCGGGATCGACGCCCGAGCAGCTTGCGGCGATGATCAACGATTGCGGCGCGGCGCATGTCTTCGTCGACGCGAGCGCGCAGGCAGCACTCGCCGGCCAGCCCATCACCGCGCACATGATCGAGCTCGTCAGCGCCGACTTCGACGCGTGGCTTGCTCCTGAAGGCACCCGCCCCGCCCCGGTCGAGATCGCGCCCGCCGACCCCTTCAACATCATCTATTCCTCCGGCACCACCGGTACGCCCAAGGGTATCGTCCAGAGCCACGCGATGCGCTGGGCGCACATCCACCGCAATGCCGCCGCCGGGTTCGGCGATGCCGTGACAATGGTCGCGACGCCGCTTTATTCCAACACGACGCTCGTCGTGTTTCTGCCGACGATCGGTTGGGGCGGCACCGCCGTGATCATGGCCAAATTCGACGCGCGCCGCTTCCTCGAAATGGCCGAGGCCAATCGCGCGACGCACGCGATGCTGGTCCCGGTGCAGTACCAGCGGATCATGGCGATCCCCGATTTCGACAGCTTCGATCTGTCGAGCTTCCGCCTCAAGACCTGCACATCGGCGCCTTTCTCGGCCAAGCTCAAGGCTGATGTCTGCGCGCGCTGGCCCGGGCTGCTGGTCGAATATTATGGCATGACCGAAGGCGGCGGCACCACGATCCTCAACTGCACGCTCAATCCCGCCAAACTCCATAGCGTCGGCCAGCCAGCCGAGGGGCACGACATCCGGCTGATCGACGATGACGGTAACGAGGTGCCGCAAGGCGAAATGGGCGAAGTCGTCGGCCGGTCGCCCGCGATGATGAACGGCTATCACGGCCGCCCCGACGCGACGGCAGCAGCGGAATGGCGCGACGCCGACGGCAATCGCTACATCCGCCACGGCGATGTCGGTCGCTTTGACGAAGACGGCTTCCTCATCCTGATGGACCGCAAGAAGGACCTGATCATTTCCGGCGGATTCAACATCTATCCGAGCGACTTGGAAGCCATGCTCCGAACGCACCCCGCCGTTGCCGATTGCGCCGTGGTCGGCGTGCCGAGCGAAGCCTGGGGCGAAACGCCGGTGGGTTTCTTCGTAGCCAATGGCGGCGCCGATGCCGCGGCGATCCTTGCCGACACCAATGCCAAGCTTGGCAAGACCCAGCGCCTCGCCGATCTGGTCGCGGTCGAAGAACTGCCGAGGAGCGCAATCGGCAAAGTGCTCAAGCGCGAGCTGCGCGATCAATGGAAAGCCACTGCATGACGACGCTTGCCGAAATCCTTGGAAACACCACGCCCATCGATGGCGGTTTTGCCGGCGCGATCCCGCCCGACTGGATGCAGGGCCGCACCAGCTATGGCGGGCTTTCGGCGGCACTCGCGCTCCACGCCGCGCAGCAATCCGAGCCCGATCTGCCGCCGTTGCGATCAGCACAGGTGTCGTTCATCGGCCCGCTGGCGGGCGACGTGCGCGTGACTGCCGCCAAGCTTCGGCGCGGACGCACGGCGGCGTTCATTCAGGTCGATGTCGTCTCCGAAGCAGGTCTCGGGCTGCGTGCGACCTTCGTGTTCATGGCCGATCAGCCCTCGGTCGTCGATTTCGACCAGCGCCCGCCGGTCGATCGCCGCCCGCCCGCACCCGGCACCAAATTGTGGAGCGGCCCGGAGGGTTTCTTCGCGCAGAATTTCGAATTTCTCGACATCAAGGAGCCCGAGATCGTCCCCGCCGAACTGCTGCGCTGGGGCCGGATGAAGGCCTATGAGGGCATCGACCCCATGGTGCATGTGCTGGCGATCGCCGATGGCATGCCCCCCGCCGCGATCCGGCTGTTCGGGCAGCAGATGGGGCCGATCAGTTCGCTGACGTGGATCATCAATCTGCTCACCCCGACGCCAGCGACGACCGACGGCTGGTGGCTGCTGCGCGCGCAGTCGGATTACGCGCGCAATGGCTGTTCAAGCCAGTCGATGGCGATCTGGAACGCCGACGGCCAGTTGATCGCCGAAGGGATGCAAAGCGTCGCGATCTTCGCCTGACGCGAACCCGTTTGCGACAAATTGCGACAATTCGGGCATCCGATGACAAAAGCGCGCGACATCTGGGCGCGAAAAGTCGGTCGACAGAGCATGCGTTGCAGACGCGATCAGGAAAAGGAACGACCATGAGGCATTGGATCACCGTCGCCGCGCTTGCAGGGATTGTCATGTCCAGCGCCGCCTGCGCGCAACCGGCGCCGCAGCAGAGCCCGAGCCCGACCAAGGTTGATCGTCGCGCCGTGCGGCTCGGTGACGGGAATGGTGACGGCGTCGTCACCCGCGCCGAGTTCCTCGCCCAGGCGGCCAAGCGCTTCGACATGATGGACGCAAACAAGGACGGTCAGCTTACGCCTGAAGAGCGCAAGGCCGCGCGCGACACGATGCGCGCGGAGCGCCCGGGTGGCCCGGGTGGCATGGGACCTGACGGCATGGGCCCGGGCGGCCCCGGCGCCGATAGGATCGCTGGTCCCGGCGTGCCACCGCCCCCCGGTGGCGCAGGTCCGCGCGGCCCCGGTGGCGGTGGTGGCGGGATGCTCGCCCGCCTCGACACCAATGGCGACGGCAAGGTCACGCGCGCCGAATATGCGGCACCCTTCGATCGGCTTGACGCCAATAAGGACGGCTTCATCGACGCAACCGAGCGCGCGGCGATCCCGCAGGGCGGACCTGGCGGCGGTGGCGCAGGCGGCGGCGGGCGGATGGCCCGGCTCGACCGCGATGGCGACGGCAAGCTCAGCCGCGCCGAATTCGAAGCCCCCTTCGCCCGGATCGACACCAATAATGACGGCGTCATCGACGCGAGCGAGCGGGATGCCATTCGCGCCCGCCTCGGCGCGGGCGGTGGACGGCGCTTTGGCGGGCAAGGGCCGCGTCAGGCCGATGCGGAGTTGCAGCCGCAATAAGGTCATCGAGATACCGGGGATTTTCCCTGGTTGCCGGGCGGACATCTCCCCTCCTCGTCCGCCCGGCCCTAACCCTTGCATGAACTGCCCAATCCAATGCTAAACTCGAACACCATGGCCGATCAGCCCCATTTGCTGCTCGTTGATGACGAGCGATCGATCCGCGAGCCGCTGGCGCAATATCTGTCGCGGCAGGGTTTTCGCGTCACGCAAGCGGCCGATGCCGAAGCCGCGCGGACGCGGCTGGCGGCCTATGCGATCGATCTCGCCATCCTCGACATCATGATGCCCGGGGAGGACGGCCTTAGCCTGACGCGCCACGTCCGCGCGACCAGCGACGTCCCCGTCATCCTGCTGACCGCGCGGAGCGAGGAGACTGACCGTATCGTCGGGCTCGAAATGGGCGCCGATGATTATGTCGTAAAACCCTTTTCGCCGCGCGAGCTGGCAACCCGCGTCAAGGTCGTGCTGCGGCGTGCGGCCAATGGCGGCGCGCGGCTACACCCGCCCGAGGCCAATGCCTATGGCTTTGCTGGCTGGGTGCTCAAGACTGGCGAGCGCGCCTTGGTCGACCGCGACGGCGTGTCGGTCGCGCTGTCGACGGGAGAGTATAACCTGCTGCTCGCGCTGGTGCAGCGCCCGCGTCAGGTGCTGACGCGCGACCAGTTGCTCGACCTGACGCAGGGCCGCGAAGCCGCCGCCTTTGACCGCGCGATCGACAATCAGGTCAGCCGCTTGCGGCGCAAGATTGAGTCCGACCCCAAGCTGCCCGATATCATCAAGACCGTCTGGGGCGGCGGCTATACGCTGGCGGCTGAAGTCCACCGGCTGTGAACCACCCGTGAGCTTTGGTCGGCTGTGGCCGCGCAGCCTGACGGGCCAATTGGCGATGCTGGTCGCGATTGCGCTGTTCGTCGCGCAGGCGATCAACTTCGCGCTGATCTTCGAAGCACGGCGGCAGGCGCGGTTGCAAGCCGTCGTCGGTCCCGCCGCTGCGCGCATCGCCGATGTTGAAGACCGGATCGCGGCAGGCCGCTTCCGCCAGCCGGGCGATGGGCGCGGGCGCATCCAGCTGGTCGAGCGCGATCCGCTCAGCGGCAGCACCACAGGGCTGACCGAAATCGAAACCGCGCTGCGCAGCGAATTGATCGAGCTCGGCCTGAAGCCCGGACAGATCGACTCCGCGGTGCGCCCGGTTGATCGCAGCGATCCGCGCCTCCAGAGTTTCGGGCGGCGGCAAGCCCAGCGCTATATGCGCTTCGGCGCGGAGCTTGTGGTCGCGGTCGAACGGCCGAACGACGGCGGCTGGCTCGTGCTACGCGCGCCGTGGCAGCAGGGTGAGCGCGGGCTGATCGCCACGCTCGTGGCGCAAACGCTGATCCTTTACGTGATCGTGTTGCTGCCGATGTTGTGGGCGGCGCGGCGCATCTCACGGCCTTTGCAAACGCTGGCGGCAGCGGCACGCAGCTATCGCCCCGGCGATGTCGCCCCGCCGCTCGACGAGCGCGGCCCCAATGACGTGCGGGCCGTGATTGCCGCGTTCAACCAGTTGCGGCTGCGCGTCTCGGCGATGCTCGACGAAAAGGACCAGATGCTCGGCGCGATCGGCCATGATTTGCGTACCCCGCTCGCCGCGCTGCGGGTGCGGATCGAATCGGTCGATGATGATCAGGACCGCGCGCGCATGGCCGAGACAATCGACGAAATGAGCCGCACGCTCGACGATATTTTGTCGCTGGCGCGGCTGGGGCGGCCGAGCGAGCCGGTGACCGAAGCCGATCTCGGTGCGCTCGTCGAAGCCGTGGTCGATGATTTCGAGGCACTCGGCGCCGATGTTCAGTTCGCCGAATCGCCGCGCATCACGCTCAAGCTGCGCCCCGCGCTGATGCGGCGCGCGGTGCGCAATCTGGTCGAAAATGCGGTCAAATATGGCGGATCGGCCGCCGTCAGCATCGCCGCGCGCCCGACCGAGGTCGAGATCGTCATCGCCGATCGCGGGCCCGGCATCGCGCCCGACAAGATCGCGCATGTCTTCGACGCGTTCACCCGGCTCGAAAGCTCACGCAACCGCGACACCGGCGGCGCGGGGCTGGGCCTCACGCTCGCCCGCGCGATCGTGCGCGAAGCCGGCGGCGACATCAGCCTGCGCAACCGCGACGGCGGCGGACTCGATGCGACGATCGTGCTGCCCAGGCGGTAGCGCGCGCATTCGCCTCGATGGTCGGGCCTCAGGGGGTCGACCAGCGCCGCAACAGATTATGATAGAGCGCGGTCAGCTCCACGATCTGTTCGGCGCCGCTCGGCAGCGATTGAATGGCGCGGTCGAGCGCGAACAGCATCGCGCGGGCTTCGTGATCGCGCACCAGGCTTTGCACCCAGAAGAAACAGGCCTCGCGCTCGCCAGATGTCACCGGTTCGACGCGGTGCACGCTGCCCGCCGGATAGAGCAACAGGTCGCCCGCCGCCAGTCTGACGCCGGGGGCGCCATCGATCACGAGCTCGCCACCGCCATAATCCTCGGGCGGCGTGAGGAACAAGGTCGCCGACAGGTCGAGCCGCATCCGCCCGCGCAGCAGCGGGCGGATCCCATTGTCGACATGGTCGCCATAGGCCTCGCCAATCGCATAGCGGTTGAACAGCGGCGGCGCGATTTGCGCGGCGAGCGCGGCGGAAGCGAACACGCCGCTGCGCGCGAGCGCGTCTAGGATGATGGCGCCCGCGTGGTGCCCCGCTGGATCATCCTCGTCGAGCTGGCGGTTGCGCTTGACCGCTGCCGATAGCGGACCGGCGGTGGCGCGCCCGTCAACCCATTGGCCGCCGGCGATCAGCGCGCGGACTTCGGCGATTTCGGCGGGCGTCAGGACGCCAGTGATTTCGAGCATCGCGCTGACCCTAGCCCAGACTGTCGGCGGGTGCGCTCAAAAAACCGCCTTGATCGCAACAAGCGCGGTGCGTCCGGCGCCGGGGATGACGTGGAACGGGTGCAACTGATCATAATAAAGCGTGTCGGTGAGGTTATTCGCGGTCACCGAGACATCGAGCCAGCGCGTAACGCGGTAGCGCGCACTCAGGTCGAGCACGGCGTAACCCGGCGCGACGAGATAGAGCGCGGGCGTGTTCTGGGCCACGCGCGCGTCGGCGGCGGTCAGGTTCAGCCCGACGTTGAAGCGCGGCGTGACGTCATAGGCGGTGCTGAAAAAGCCGCTGTGGCGCGGGGTGATCGGCAAGGGCGCGCCGACGATCGGGCCGCCAGTGCCCGACGCCAAGGTGCGGCTGTCGAGATAGCTATAGCCGAACTTGACGTCCCAACCCGGCAGCGGCGTCCCCCCGAACTCGATCTCGACGCCGTCGACGCGCTGCCGCCCGCCGAGCGCGTTGAAGCCCGGCGTGGTGGGATTGGGGACGCGGGCATTGTCCTTTTCGATCCGGAACAGCGACGCACTCAATAAGCCACGCCCGCCGAAGACCTGCCATTTGGCGCCCCCTTCGACCGAGAAACTGGTTTCGGGCGGCAGGTTGATATTGGCTTCGGCGACCGATCGCCCCGCCGAGACGAGCGATTCAATCCCCTCGCCCGATGGATTGAACGAGTTGGCATAGCCGACATAGAGCGTCAGCGACGGTACGGGCTTGTAGAGCAACGCGCCACGATAGCTGAACTTGCGGTCGGTCCGGTCGATGTCAGTCGCGCGATCGGTCGCCCCCGATGCCGCGAATCTGGTGCTGACATAGCGCGTCGAAAAACTGTCCCAGCGCAGGCCGATGATCGCGCGCCACCGGGGACCGAGTTCGATCGTGTCGATTACGAAAATCCCGAAGGAAAACGATCGCGTGCGCGCCCGCAACCGGACGAAGCTGTTTGTGCCGTCGGCGTAGAACGGATTGGTCGGCGCGACGAGCGTGGTCCCAGGCACGTTGGTATTGGTGACATAGACTGGCTCGGCGCCTTCGCGCGCGGCCTCGAACCCGGTGACCAAAGTGTGCCGGGTGCCGCCCAGCTTGAAGGCGGTGTGCAGATCGACCTGGCCTTGCAGGAAGATGTCGCGGCTGGTGCCCTGAAACAGCGTTCGCGACACACTGATCTGGTCGAGCGGGGTCGTGCGCAGCGTGCCTGTGGGCAGCACCGCCTCGCTATAGCGAAAATCACGGCTGTTGTTCGAATAGCGGATCTGCGCGCGCAACATGGTCTGCGCGGCCACGTCATGCTCGATCCGGCCCGTGACGATATTGACGTTGGTATTCAGCCGGTCGTTGCTGAACCCGTAGTAGCTGGTGCGCGCAACCGGCACCGGCACGCCCGGATTGGCCTGCGTGCCCGCATACCACGGGATTCCGTAGTCGGGGCGGTTGCGCTCTTCCTGATGCTGGTAGCCGATGAACAGCCGCGTCGCGGTCCCGAGCCCAAAGGCGAGCTTGGGCGCGATCGCCCAGCGCCGAAACAAGGCGCCATCGCGCGCGGCCACGCCCGAACGATGGACCACGGCGTCGAGCCGCACCGCGCTGCCGGCGCCCAGCACGCCCGCGACATTGGTATCGGCGGTGAAGCGTAGCGTATCGTCGAGCCCGGCCTGGAACAGCGCTTCACCGCGCGTGGTCTGATCGGGCTGGCGCGTCGTGCGCGCGATCAGGCCGCCGGTCGCGCCGCGCCCGAACAGGATCGCCGACGGGCCTTTCAGCACATCGATCCGCGCATCGTCGAAGCTGTCGCGGAAGTAATAGCCGTAATCGCGGGCGTTATCGACGAACAGATC
>JAIETY010000106.1 GCA_019744885.1 Sphingomonas sp. | reverse complement strand
GAAGGGTGGTGCCGGTTGCAGGAATCGAACCCGCGACCTTCGGTTTACAAAACCGCTGCTCTACCAGCTGAGCTAAACCGGCATCCGCGCCCCAAATGCGTCAGACAACGCCGAAGGTCCAGCCCTCTGTGCGGGCAATCATTGGCGTCAACGCGGGCGGTGTCCAAAGATCGGCCAAATCGGCGCGCCGCCGCAGCCACGCTGCGGTCAGCAGCGCGTCGCTGGCGTGATCGTCGATCGCACCGAATTCGGCGACGGTTGCACTCGTGATTGCAGGCGTGGCGAGCGCGGCGTTCAGCGCGTCCACTGTCCGCATCTGGCTCCGCCCCCGCGCGCGCCCGGCGGCGATGGCGGCCAGGCTGGTGTAGATTTCGACCACCACCGATCCGCTGGCGGGCAGCGGGTCGAATGGCCACACCGGCAGCCGATCACCCAGCCGGTGGAGCAACCGCATGCCCGTCAGGCTCGACTTGCCGACTTGCGCTGCACCGACGAGATTGAAGTTTGAATAGGGATTGAGGCCTTGCGCCTGTTGCGCAACCTCCGTGACACGCAGCCGCCCGCGCCCCCCGCCGAACGCCGCGCCCTCGCGCCCGCCGTGACGGCGGAAATGTAGCGCGGCATCATGGTGATCGACGAAGCATGATGCCGCCAGATGCGGTTCGTCGGCGCAAACCTGTTCGACCAGCGCCCAGAGCGCGCGGGCGTCATTGGGGCTCGCGTTCCAGCCGGGAAAATAGCTGCCGCGATCAGCGAAGGGCAATGCGGGGCCAAGATCGAAACCGACCAGCGAGTCGTCGGGCAGCGTCAGGGTCAGCCAGTCGAGCACCGCGCCACGTGACCAATAGCGCTCGGGTGGCGGCACCAGTTGTGGCGCCGCGTCCCCCTCCGCGCAGATCGCAACCGCAATCCCGCGCTGGGTCGCCCCGACCGCGCCCGACCAGTCGATCGCAACGAAGTGCGCGAAGCGGTTCACGCCTTTTTGCGCGCCTTCGCCTTGGGCTTCGCGGCGGCCTGAGCGTGCGACAAGTCGATCATCGCGAGCACGCGCTCGGGATCGTCGCTGCCATAGCGGACGAGCACCGCGCCCCATCCTTCATAATGCGGCGTCTGGTGATAGGTTGCGGGGTCAGTCTCCTTGAGCATCTCGATCGTGTCGAGGTCGAGGTGCAGGCAAAAAGAATCCTCCTCGCGCCCCGGCGACAGGAAAGGCCGACCATTGGTCGTGATCTTCGCCGTCGGACGGCCATAATAGGGTTCGACGAAGGTGTCCGGCAGCCGAAGTGCGGCGGCGAGCGCTTCATCCCAGTCGTTCATTTGATTTCAGCCAAAACGTCAGCGGCAAATTTGGCGATGTCGAAACCGTTGCTCGCCGGGTCTTCGCCGCGCCGGACGATGACGATGCCCCGGCCCGGCACGATCACCACATATTGCCCGCGATTGCCGTTTGCCGAGAAAGTGTCGGCGGGGACGCCCGGCACTTTGTTCATCAGCCAGAAGGTCGCGCCATAGCCAAAGCCGCTCGCGGGCTGCGGGCCGCTCGGCGTCGTGACATATTTCCGCCAGCCCTCGGGTAGGATCCGTTCGCCATTCCAGACGCCGTCGTCGAGATACAGCAGCCCGAACCGCGCGAGATCGCGTGCGGTGGTCCAGACCTGGCTGGAGGAGATGTAATTGCCGCGCCAGTCGGTCTCGGCGACGGTGTGCTTCATCCCGATCCGGTTGAACAGCGCGCGGGCCGGAAAGTTGCGGTAGCGCTGCTCGCCCAGGGCCGCGCGCAACGATCGCATGGCCAGTAAGATGTCATTGTTGGCATAGCGGAAGCGCGTGCCGGGCTTCACCTCGATCGGCCATCGCACCGTTTCTTCGGTGACGGCAGTACCGCCGAAATAGACCGCATCGGTGCGGTTGCCTGCGGTATCGCTGTGCAGGCCCGAGGCCATCCGCAACAGATTGTCGAGCGTGATCTGGCGGCGTGGGTCACCGCTCGGCGCGCCGCTCCATTCGGGGATGCGCGCAGGCGCCGCGACCGCCACTGCGCCTTGCTTCACCGCGATACCGACGAGCGTCCCGGTAATGCTTTTGGCGACCGACCAGGTGCGCTGTGCGGTGTAAGGGCCAAAACCATCGGCATAGGCTTCTGCGATCAGGCGGGGGCCGTGCAGCACCACCACAGCGGTCGTCTTGCCGCCATAGCCGCCTGCAAGTGCCTTGCCGACGGCAGGGGTGGGTGGATTGGCGATGCGCGGGAGCGAGTCGCCGAGCGGCCACAGGGCCGGGTCGGCAGGGGCTGGACCGAGCTTGTTGTGGGGAGTGGCCACGGGTGGCGCGACTGCACCGATCGGCTCGTTGGTGCAGCCGGTGCCGGGGTGGAACACCGCGCGGCGCGGCGGCAGCGCGGGATCGAAGGCAACGGTGACGGTGCCCGTATGTGCATCGACCTTTGCCTCAAGCGTCGGCACGATCGCATCATATTCGGGATAAATCCCGCTCAGTTCGTCCCTGGCGATCTGCGCTTCGGTGCGCCCGCCGATGAACATCGCGCTGCACGTGATCGCGGCTTTGTACCCCGCCGCAATCGCGAGCGTGTAGGGCGCCGGCGCCTTGGCTTGCTGCGCGGCAAGTGGCGACGCGATCAGCGCCGCCCCGAGGATCAAAAATTCAGCCCTTGGCACCCCGCAATTCCTCCCAATAAGCCAGCCGTTCGGCGATGCGCTTTTCGTGGCCGCGCCCGGTCGGCTGGTAAAAATCCTGCCGCGCCATCCCTTCGGGCCAATAATCGCTGCCCGAAAAGCCGGCGTCGGTGTCGTGATCATAGGCATAGCCTTTGCCATAGCCGATGTGCTTCATCAGCTTGGTCGGCGCGTTGAGGATATGCGCCGGCGGCATCAGCGATCCGGTCTCGCGCGCGCTCTTCCACGCGGCCTTCTGCGCCTTGTACGCCGCGTTCGATTTGGGCGCGGTCGCGAGATAGAGGCACGCCTGCACGATCGCCAGTTCGCCCTCGGGCGAGCCAAGAAAATCATAGGCATCCTTGGCGGCGAGGCATTGCACCAGTGCCTGCGGATCGGCGAGGCCGATGTCTTCGCTTGCAAAGCGCGTCAGGCGGCGAAGCACGTAGAGCGGTTCCTCGCCCGCCGTCAGCATCCGCGCGAGATAATAGAGTGCTGCTTGCGGATCGCTCCCCCGCAGCGATTTATGGAGCGCCGAGATGAGGTTGTAATGTCCTTCGCGGTCCTTGTCGTACACGGCGACCCGGCGCTGGAGGAACGCGCCGAGCGCGGCGGGATCGAGTGGCTCGGGCAAGTCGACCGACCACAGGGTTTCGGCTTGATTGAGCAGGAAACGCCCGTCGCCATCGGCGGATGCTACCAAAGCCGCACGGGCATCGGGCGTGACGGGCAGGGGGCGGCCTTCAATCGCCTCGGCACGATCGATCAGTTCGCCCAGCGCCACCGCGTCGAGCCGGTGCAGGATCAGCACCTGCGCGCGGCTAAGCAGCGCAGCGTTGAGCTCGAACGACGGATTTTCGGTGGTCGCGCCGACCAAGGTCACCGTGCCATCCTCGACATAGGGCAGGAAACCGTCCTGCTGCGCGCGATTGAAGCGGTGGATTTCGTCGACGAACAACAAAGTGCGCTTGCCCGCCCGCGCATGTCCGCGCGCCTCGGCAAAGGCCTTCTTCAAGTCAGCAACGCCCGAGAACACCGCCGATATCGCGGTGAAGCGCAACCCCACCGCATCGGCGAGCAGCCGCGCGATCGTCGTCTTGCCGGTGCCGGGCGGCCCCCACAGGATCATCGACGACAAGCGCCCAGCGGCGACCATCCGGCCAATCGCGCCTTCAGGGCCGGTCACGTGCCCCTGACCGACCACCTCACCGAGCGAGCGCGGGCGTAGCCGCTCGGCGAGCGGCGCATCGGCCGCGGGTGGCGTCAGGGTAGGGGGATTGGCGGGGCCGAAGAGGTCATCCATCCCGGGCAACATAGGCGGCGCGGAAAAATTTGCAGCCCCGCTCTTGCAGCCATGTATCTATGATATATCTTAGTACCATCATGAACGATAAAGGAAGCAAAATGTTTCACGCATTTCGGCACGGGGGCTGCGGCCCCGAAGGCCATCACATGGGCGGTCGCCGTGGCTCGCGCCGTTGGGGCGGCTTCGAAGTCAGCTGGGAAGCCGGTCCCGACACCGTCGGCGCGCGCGTCCGGCGCCGGGTGTTCGACGGCGGTGAACTCCGCCTGGTGCTGTTGAAGCTGATCGCCGATCAACCGCGCCACGGCTATGACCTCATCCGCGAGATCGAAGAGCTGACCGCCGGTGCCTATGCCCCAAGCCCGGGGATCGTCTATCCGACGCTGACCTTGCTCGACGATATGGGCTTGATCGAGGAGCAGCAGAGCGAAGGCGCGAAAAAGCAGTTCGCGGCGACCGAGGCGGGCCGCGCGCACCTCGCCGAGCGCGCTGAGGAAGTCGCGGCGCTGATCGCGCGGCTGACCGAACTCGGTAGCGAGCGGACACGCACCGAAAGTGCCTCGGTCCGCCGCGCGATGGCCAATTTGCGCCATGTGCTGATGCACCAGCTACGGGCGGGCGACGTCCCGACCGAGAAGCTGCACGCGATCGTCGCGCTGATTGATGAAGCCGCGCAGAAGATCGAGCGGCTTGACTAACGCCGGTGGCGCGGCGGGGTCAGCGGCCCCGTCGCGCCAGCACGGCCAGATATTTGTCGATCACCTTCTGGTTGATCGCGTCCCAGCCATAGGCGCCCGCCTTGGCTTCGCCCGCCAGCCCGTCGGTATCGGCGAGATCGCGATCCTCGGCATAGGCTTGCAGCGCGTCGGCATAGCCGGGGATGTCGCTGGGGTCGACGATGCGGCCGTTCACGCCGTTTTCGATCAGGCTGGTCGCACCGGTCGCATTGGCGGCAACGACGGGCACCGCGCAGGCCATGGCCTCGAGCGTGACATTGCCGAAGGTCTCGGTGACGCTGGGATTGAACAGCACATCCATCGATGCGACCGCGCGACCCAGATCCGTGCCTTCCTGAAAGCCCGCGAACACCGCTGTCGGCACATGGCTGACGAACCAGTCGCGCGCGGGGCCTTCGCCGATCACCATCACCCGGTGCGGCACGGCGCGCCGCATCAGCTCGCCAATCACGGCGGCAAAGACGTCGAGGCCCTTTTCGAGCACGAGTCGGCCGAGAAAGCCGACCACGAATTCCTGATCGCCAATGCCCAGCTCGCGTCGCCACGCGAGGCTGCGTGCTGAGGGCGTGAAAATCGTGCGATCGACCCCGCGCGACCAGATGCCGATGTCATGGTTCATCCGCTGTTCGCGCAGCAGATCGACCATCGACTGCGACGGCGGCAGAATCGCGTCGCAGCGCCGGTAAAAGCGCCGCAGCAGCGCGACGGCGGCGGGCTCCAGGAAGCCGCCGCCATAATAGCGCAGATAGGTTTCGAACCGCGTGTGGACCGACGCCACCACCGGAATGTCACGCGCCTTCGCCCAGCTTACCGCCCGGTGGCCGAGGATGTCGGGCGCCGACACATGCACCAGATTGGGTTTGAACGCATCGAGATCGGCGCGCAGCCGCGCGGGCAGGCCGATCGCCACGCGATACTCGCTGCGCCCGGGGATCGCGAACGAGGGGGCACTGACCAGATCGCCGGTCGGCTCGAACGCAGGCTTGGCGACGGTCGGCGCATAGACGCGCACGGCGGCGCCCTGTGACAGCAGATAGCCGACCAGCCGATTAAGTGCCTGAGTCGGTCCGTCGCGCACATAATTGTAATTGCCGCTGAACAGCGCGACGCGGAGTTCGGAAGTCATCATCTAGGCGCGCCATAGCGGGGCGGTTGGCAAAAGGGAATTGCGCCGCGTCAATCGACCAATCGCTCGGATTCGAATGGCGGTGGCCCTCTGCGCTCCCTATTTGGGCGGAATCCCCCGCTCAGGAGTCCGCCATCATGATCGATCCCGACGCTTTCCCGGTCACCACCCGCTGGCCCGCCGCGCACCCCGACCGGCTGCAATACTACGGCGCGCCGACGCCCAATGGCGTCAAGGTGTCGATCATGCTGGAGGAAACCGGGTTGCCCTATGAGGTGCACCTCGTTGATTTCGCCAAGAACGATCAGAAATCGCCCGAGTATTTGGCGCTCAACCCGAACGGCAAGATCCCGGCGATCCTCGATCCGGCGGGGCCGGGCGGCGCCCCGCTCGCGCTGTTCGAAAGCGGTGCGATCCTGCTCTACCTTGCCGAAAAGACCGGGTTGTTCCTCTCGCCCGACCCGGTCGAACGCTGGCAGACGATCCAATGGGTGATGTTCCAGATGGGCGGAGTCGGCCCGATGTTTGGCCAGCTCGGCTTCTTCACCAAATTCGCGGGCAAGGACTATGAGGACAAACGCCCGCGCGACCGCTACCTCGACGAGACCAAGCGGCTGCTCGGGGTGATGAATGTCGCGCTCGAAGGGCGCGATTGGTTCATGGGCGATTATTCGATCGCCGACATTTCGATGCTCGGCTGGGTCAATGGGCTGGTGAACTTCTACGAAAATGGCCCGCTGGTTGGGTTCGACGACTTCGCCAACGTGAAAGCGTGGCTTGCGCGCGGGCTGGAACGGCCTGCGGTGCAACTGGGGCTGACGATCCCGGCGCGGCCGTGATTGCGGCGGAATCGGAAATCTGTTCCCCTATCGTTCCGTTTCTGCTAGCCCATAGCGATGGCCAAACCCCAGAAGCGCTATGTCTGTCAGTCGTGCGGATCGGTGTCGCATCGCTGGGCGGGGCAGTGCGCCGATTGCAGCGAGTGGAACACGCTTGTCGAGGAAGCCTCCGGCCCGGTAACGCCCTTTCAGGCCAAGCATAATCTGCAAGGCGGGGGACGGACGCTCCAGCTCGTCGGCCTCGACAGCGAGATTGCGCTGCCCGACCGGCTCCCCACCGGCATCGCCGAGCTCGACCGTGCGCTCGGCGGCGGGTTCGTCGAGGGGTCGGCGACGCTGATCGGCGGCGACCCGGGGATCGGCAAATCGACGTTGCTGCTTCAGGCAGCCGCGCGGCTCGCGCTCGCGGGGCATAGCGTTGCCTATGTCTCGGGCGAGGAAGCCGCCGATCAGGTCCGGTTGCGCGCGCGGCGGCTGGGGCTGGGCAATGCACCGGTGATGCTCGCGGCGGCGACCTCGACGCGCGATATCCTGACGACGCTCGGCATGGGAACGCCGCCGCGCCTGCTCGTGATCGATTCGATCCAGACGATGCATTCGGACCTGATCGAGGGCGCGCCCGGCACCGTCAGCCAGGTTCGCGCGTCGGCCCAGGAGCTGATCCGCTTCGCCAAGGAACGCGGCACGGCGGTGGTGCTCGTCGGCCATGTCACCAAAGATGGCAACATCGCGGGGCCACGCGTGCTCGAACATATGGTCGACACGGTGCTCAGCTTCGAAGGCGAGCGCAGCCACCAATATCGCATCCTGCGCGCGATCAAGAACCGCTTCGGCGGCACCGACGAGATCGGCGTGTTCGCGATGGTCGAGGAAGGCCTGAGCGAAGTCGCCAATCCGTCGGCGCTGTTCCTCACCCAGCGCGATGAAGGCGTCAGCGGGACCACCGTCTTCCCCGCGCTCGAAGGGACGCGACCGGTGCTGGTCGAAATCCAAGCGCTCGTCGTGCGGCTGGCGAGCGGCGCCACCCCGCGCCGCGCCGTGGTGGGGTGGGACAGCGGGCGGCTCGCGATGATCCTCGCGGTGCTCGAAGCGCGCTGCGGGCTCAGTTTCTCGTCGAGCGAAGTCTATCTCAACATCGCCGGGGGCTACCGCGTACAGGACCCCGCTGCCGATCTCGCCGTCGCGGCGGCGCTCATCTCGGCGCTCAGCGAACGGCCCGTGCCGGTCGGCGCGGTCGCGTTCGGCGAAGTCGCGCTGTCGGGCGAAATTCGCCCCGTCGCGCATGCGGGGCTGCGGCTGAAAGAATCGGGCAAGCTTGGCTTCGAACGCGCGCTGCTCCCGGCAGCCTCGGCGTCAGAAAAATCGTCGCTCAAGCTCGCGGGGTTCAAGTCGCTGGCCAGCTTCGTTGACCATATGCTCGGGCGTGGCTAGCGGTCGGGCTATGCGCTGGCGCTAGGGAACACCGATTTCATGGGATTGACCGCTCTCGACATCATCGTGCTCGTGCTCGTCGTCGGCGGCGCGGTGCAGGGCGCGATCAAGGGCTTCGTCACCGAAGTGCTGTCGCTGGTGGCGTGGCTTTTCATCGTGATGGCGCTGCGCGTGCTGCAAGTGCCGCTGACCAACCTGCTGTCGGCCAAAATCGCGACTTATGGCGGCGCGACGGTGCTGTCGTTCGTGCTGATCGCGGGCGTCACCTATCTCGGCGGGCGCTGGGTGGCCAAGTCGATCGGCGAACGCACGCGCACCTCGATCCTCGGCCCGGTCGACCGCGCGCTGGGCTTCGGCTTTGGCGGGCTGAAGGGGTTGGTGTTTGCCAGCCTCGTCTTCCTGTTGATCGTGCTGATCATCGACACCACTTATGGCGGGGCGAAGCAGCGCCCCGAATGGATCACCAAATCGCGCACCTATCCGCTGCTCAAGGTGACGAGCGCGGGAATTGCCGATTTCGTCGATCGCAGGCGGCGTGGTGCGACGATGTTCGGCAACGACACGACTGCGGTCGACAATGAAAGCGATTCGAACCCGTGACTACGCCGCTCTATAACCAGCAGATTCTCCGCCTGGCCGCGAGCACGCCTGCGGCCCGGCTGACGGCGCCGATGGCCAGCGTCGAGAAACGCTCGCCGGTCTGCGGCAGCCGGGTGACGGTGGACGTCGATGTCGATCGCGAGGGGCGGGTGAGGGCAATCGGCCTGCTCGTCCGCGCCTGTGCTCTAGGGCAGGCAAGCGCGACGCTGATGGCCGCTGAGGCCGTCGGCAAAAGTCCCACCGAGCTTGCTGAAGTGCGCGATGCACTGGCCGCGTGGCTGGCTGGGGAGGGCACGATGCCCGACTGGCCGGGAATCGACATTTTCACGCCAGCACTGCCGCACAGCGCGCGCCACGCCTCGATCCGGCTCGCCTTTGAAGCGGTGGCAGAGGCCGCCGCCATCGCCAGCACCAACGCGCAAGCCGCCGCATGAGCGAATCGGCGCTGCGCGACGGCGTTGTCCTGCTGGGCTTCGCGCTGGTTTTCGTCCTGCTGTTCCGGCGTCTGGGCCTTGGCGCCACGCTGGCGTTTTTGGTCGCCGGAGCCGTGGTCGGCCCGCAGGCGCTTGGTCTGGTCGGCAATGTCGAGCAGAAGCGCGGGATCGCCGAACTCGGGATCACTTTGCTGCTGTTTCTGGTCGGGCTAGAGCTGAGCCCGTCGCGGTTGTGGCGGCTGCGCGACGATATCTTCGGGCTTGGCCTGTTGCAGGTCGCGCTGTGCGCGATGGCGCTGACCGGCGTGATCTGGGGCCTTGCCAGCTTCTCGCCGACCGCAGCCCTCGCAGTCGCGCTGCCGCTCGCGCTGTCGTCGACCGCGCAGGTGCTGCCGATGCTGCAATCGGCCGGGCGCCTTCGCACCCCGTTCGGCGAGCGCGCCTTTTCGATTCTGTTGTTTCAGGATTTGTCGATCGTCCCGCTGATCACGATCATTGCCGCGCTGTCGCGCGCACCCGCGCCGCCGGGGGCAACGCCGGGGTGGCTGCTCGCGATTTACACGATCCTCGCGGTCGGCGGATTGGTTGCGGCTGGGCGCTTTGTCTTGCGGCCGATGTTCCGGCTGATCGGCAATCTCGGCGAGCGCGAGATGTTCATTTTCGCAGCGCTCTTCACGGTGATTTCGGCCGCCGCGATCATGGAGTGGCTCGGGCTCTCGACCGCGCTCGGGGCGTTCATCGCGGGCGTGATGCTCGCCGACAGCCCCTATCGCCACGAACTCGAAGCCGATGTCGACCCATTCCGCTCGATCCTGCTCGGCCTGTTTTTCCTCAGCGTCGGGATGCTGCTTGATCTGCATGCGATTGCCGCGCGGCCGGTGTTCGTGATCGGCATGGCGGCGGCGCTCATCGCCACCAAGACGGTGATCATCACCGGCATCGGCATAATCTTTCGCATGGGCTGGCGCCAAGCGCTCGGGCTTGGCCTGTTGCTGAGCCAGGGCGGCGAATTCGGCTTCGTGCTGTTCGCGCAAGCCCAGGGCGCGCTGCTGATCGCGCCCGAAGCCGCCAGCTTGTTCGGCGCGATCGTCACGCTGTCGATGGCGACGACACCGTTCCTGATGGCGTTCACCAAGCGTTTCCGCACCGCCCCCGAGCGCACTTCGGAAGGGATGGAAGAGCCTCGCGCCGACGGGGCGAGCGCGCTCGTGATCGGCTATGGCCGCTTCGGCCAGACGGTCGCGCAAATGCTGAGCGCGCAGCAGATCAAGGTGACGCTGATCGATCGCGATATCGAGATGATCGAGACCGCCGGCAGCTTCGGCATGAAAGTCTATTATGGCGACGGGATGCGGATGGACTTGCTGCGCCAGGCCGGTGCCGGCGACGCGCAGCTGATCGCCTTTTGCACCGATGGCGACCAGCTCGACCGCGAATTTTTGGAAGCCGTGCATGTCGCCTTCCCAGATGCCGCGATTTTCGCTCGGGCGTTCGATCGCCGCAGCCTGATCAAGATGGATGGCGCGCCGATTGTCGGTGCGGTGCGCGAAGTGTTCGAATCCGCGATTGTGATGGCCCGCGATGCCATGGCCAATCTGGGCGTAGACAGCGAGCTCATCGCACGCACCGAAGACGAGTATCGCCGTCGCGACGCGTCCCGGCTGCGGGCGCAGGCCGACCAAGGCGACTTGCACGCCCAAGCCGACCAGATGTTCACCCACAAATCGATCGCTGAAGCCATCGAACAGGAAAGCACCCCGGGATGAACTGGTTGGTGATTGCCGCCGCGCTCTCCGGCGCCATAGCGGTCGGCGCGGGCGCATTCGGCGCGCATGGGGCGAGCGGGCAGGCGGCCGAGTGGCTCAAGACCGGCGGCCAATATCAGCTCGTCCACGCGGTGGCCGCGCTGGTGGCGGCGCAGATGGGTTTGCGCAGGCCGGCGTGGCTGTTCGTGGCGGGCGGGGCGATCTTTGCTGGATCGCTTTATCTGATGGCGCTCGGCCTGCCCAGGTGGCTGGGGAGAGTTCCGCCGATCGGCGGCGCGCTGATGATCGGCGGCTGGCTATGGCTCGCCTGGCGTGCAGCGCGCGGGGTTAGAACACCGCCGCAATGAACCGACTATCCCATGATCCGTTCGTGCTGAGCTTGTCGAAGCACTGCCCTTCTTCTTCGACGTCATCGCAGTAGAAGGACAGCCCTTCGACAAGCTCAGGGCAAACGGGTGGGGAGTGAGGCAGCGCAGCCGAAGGGCGCGCTTCCGTCCCACGGCCCGGCATTTGTCGGAGCAATAGACGACATTTTCCCAGTCGCGCGCCCATTTCTTGCGCCATGCGAAGGGACGCTGGCACGCCCGGCAGGTCTTGCTCGGCAGATCACGCTTGACGATGCCGTTCGGCATCAGCTGTGCGCCTCAAAAGATTGCCGAAACATCATTTGCAATGCGCCATTCCCCGCACCATTTGCGCTGTCAGATCGGGCAGCCGCCCGACGTCGTCCGAACCCCCAGAGGGATCATGTCCAGCAACGATCGAATAAGGGCGACCGCGCCCGCCGGAAAGCTCACGCGCCGCTGATCGTTGCAGCTCGCCCGTGATCGGCCCGGCAGGCCGGTCGCACAAGAGGTGAGCCATGAATGCACTGCGTTACATCATCGACCTGCGCCGCGGGCCCGCCGCCGCGCGCGACCCCAATGTGATTTTCGACGAACACCGCAGCTTCGGCGAGCGGCTGGCCGACCGCGTCGCGGCGATCGGCGGTTCGTGGCGGTTTATCATCGGCTTCGGCGTTTTTCTGTTCGCCTGGGCGGTGCTCAACACGCTGCTGCTCGGCGCACGCGCGTTCGATCCGTTTCCGTTCATCTTCCTCAACCTGATGCTGTCGATGCTCGCCGCGCTGCAGGCACCGATCATCATGATGAGCCAGAACCGGCAGGCGGCCAAGGACCGGCTCGAAGTGCGGCTCGATTACGAGACCAACATCCGCACCGAAGCGCTGATCGAATCACTCCACGCCAAGATCGATGCGCTTCAGGCCGCGAGGGTCGATCAGCCGCGTGGCTGATCGTCGAGGAAAGCCGCGACATCGGCGAGATCGACCGAGCGGTCGAGGAAAGTCTCGCCGATGCCCCGCGCGAGTAGGAAGGGCAGGGTACCGCCGTCCATCTTCTTGTCGTGGCGCATATGCTCGACGAGCGTCGCCCCGGATGCCGTGATCCCCGCCGCGGCCAGCCCATCGGGCAGCCCGACCGCATGCAGATGCGCCGCGACCCGTGCGGCATCCTCCTGCGCGCACAGCCCGCGCCGAGCCGAATAGGCAAAGGCCAGCGCCATCCCGGCGGCAACGCCTTCGCCATGGAGCAGCCGGTCGGAAAAGCCCGTCTCAGCCTCTAGTGCATGGCCGAAGGTGTGGCCGAGATTGAGCAGCGCGCGCGTCCCGCTCTTTTCATGCTCATCGGCCGCGACGATCCGCGCTTTTGCCGCCACGGCATGCTCGATGGCGTGAGTCCTTGCCGCCAGATCGCCTGCCAGCAATGCGGCGCCATTCGCTTCGCACCAAGCGAAGAAGCCCGCGTCATCGATCAGCCCATATTTCACGACTTCGGCATAGCCCGCGCGCTGCTCGCGCAGCGGCAGCGTGTCGAGCGTCAGCGGATCGATCAGCACCAGCGCGGGCTGGTGGAAGGCGCCGATCAAGTTCTTGCCCGCCCGGGCGTTGATCGCGGTCTTGCCGCCGACCGACGAATCGACTTGGGCGAGCAGGGTCGTCGGCATTTGCACGAAACCGCAGCCGCGCTTCAGGATCGCGCAGGCAAAGCCGACCAGATCGCCGGTCACGCCGCCGCCAAGCGCGATCACATGATCGCCGCGCTCGACGCCAAAATCGAGCAGCCCCTCGCATAATTCCTCGAGCATCGCCCAACTCTTGGTGTTTTCGCCCGAGGGCAGGACAATCGATTCGCTGCGCACGCCCGCCGCGCTTAACGCATCGCGGAGCATCGCGAGATGCGGCGATACCTGTGCATCGCTGACGATCACCATCGATCGCCCCCGCGCCAGGGGGGCAAGCTGCGCCGCGCTCCCCGCCAGCAGCCCTGCCTCGATCACCACCGGATAGCGGCGCGCGCCAAGTTCGACCCAGATTTCACTCATGCGTCGATCGCCTCCAAAATCGCGCGCACCGTGGCGTCGTGCGGCGCCTGATGGCTCGAAACGCGCACCGGCGCCATCGCATAGATGGGGTTTCGCACCGCAGCGAGCTCCTGCAACACCTTGGCGGCGTCGCGCCCGCGCAGCAGCGGGCGCGTGTCGCGCCGCTTGACCCGCTCTGCCAGCACAGCGGGATCGGCATCGAGCCACACCGCAATCGCTTCGGCCAGAATCAGCGCGCGCGTCTCCAGATTGATGAACGCCCCGCCGCCGGTCGCAATAACCTTGGGCGTTCCGTCGATCAGCCGCGCGATCACCCGCCGCTCGCCGTCGCGGAAATAGCCTTCGCCGAACCGGTCAAAAATTTCGGTGATCGTCATTCCAGCTGCGGCTTCGATCTCGACATCAGCATCGACAAAGGGCAGCCGAAGCCGTTGCGCGAGCCGCCGACCCACTGTCGACTTGCCCGCGCCCATCAGTCCGATCAGCACGATCGGCTTGCCGTGCCAGCGTTTTTGCGCCCCGCCATCTTCTAACATTATGACAGGGGCTATACAGCGTCGTTGCCGCTCGGCAAAAGGCCAGCGCACTTCGTCATTGGGTATTGTTTCATGTCTCGGCTGCTTATCGCCCTCGTCGTCGTCATTCTCGTGATCGGGGGTGGCTTGGTCGCGCTCGCTGGTCGCAACAGCGAACGGCCGCAGACGCGCGTCGAAAAGGTCGTGCCGCTTGCGTCGCTCCAGCAATAGGGTTGTTGTCGGCGGCGTCGTGCTCGCGCTGGTCGCGGGCGCGGCGATTGCGCAGGAGCGGCCCGAATCGATCCTGCCGCCCGGCTTCAACGAAACAACTCCGCCGCCGCCGGTCGATCGTACGCCGCCCCGTGCGCAGCCCAACCCGACGGCGCCCGGTCCCACGCCGTTCACGCCGCCGCTGTCGCCGGACGAGAGCGCTGAACTGACCGACAATAGTCTGGCCGATGAGACGGCGGGAACGCCCGCCCCGGTCGATCCAGCGGCGCTGGCCAATTATGAGCTGCCTAGTTATGCGCGCCGCTCGCTCGACCGCGTCGGGATTATCGGCGCAGCGGACGGCGGTCTGCCCGCCAATGGTTTCGGCACAACGCAAGGGCGTTTCCTTGAAATCCTGATGGGGCGGCTCAACGCGCCGCTGCCGTCGCGCTGGTTGTCGATTGCGCTGCGGCGCACGCTCGCGTCGCAGCTCGACACACCGGCTGGCGTCAATGGCGCCGATTTTGCTGCTGAGCGCGCATGGCTGCTGGTGCGGATGGGTGAATCGCAGGTCGCGCGCGCCGTGGTGCAGGCGGTCGACCCCGATAACTCCACCCCCAAACTGCGCGAAGCGGCGATGCAGGCAGCACTCGCGACCGGCGACCCGGGTCTGGTCTGCCCGGTGGCCGATGCCGCGCTGGCGGGGCCGCACGACCGCGCCTGGGTGCTGATGGCGGCTATCTGTGCCGGGCTGTCGGGGGTCGCCGGGGAGGGCGGTCGCCAGATCGAGGCGGCGCGCAAAACTGGCGTCGCCCGCGGCATTGATCTTTTGCTCGCCGACAAGGTGGTGGGCACCAGCAGCAAGCGCCGCGCCGTCACGATCGAGTGGGACTCGGTCTCGCAGCTCACTGCGTGGCGCTACGGCCTAGCGACCGCGACCGCGACCGAAATTCCCGAACCATTGTTCGCAACCGTCGCGCCACGCGTACAATTTTGGCGCGCGCAGGCACCAATGCTCGACGCGCGCACGCGGGCGGGCGCCGCCGAACTCGCGGCGGCGCAGGGCGTGTTGTCGAGCACCGCGCTGATCGACCTGTTCGGCGAAATCGACGAGGCGGAGGAAGGCAGCTCGGCCGAAGCTGGCGTCGCGCGCGATTTGCGCAGCGCCTATAGCGAGAGCGATCGCGCCCAGCGGATCGCGGCGATGACCCGTCTGTGGGATGAGCCGCGCGGCGCGCGTGGCCAATATGCCCGGTTGATCCTGACCTCACAGGCCGTCGGTGCGCTGCCCCCGGCGAGCGATGCCGAAGCCGACCGGCTTATCGCCTCGATGCTGTCGGCGGGCATTGATGGCCGCGCCGCGCGCTGGCGCTCGCTGGTCAGCTCCGGTGGCGACGGCTGGGCAATGCTGACGCTTGCCGATCGTTTCGGCGGCACGTTCGGACGCGGCGACGTGCGGCGCTATGGCGGCGGTGCGCGCGGCGACACCCAGCGCAAGCGCCAGATGTTTTTTGCCGCGCTTGCGGGCCTCGGCCGAGTCGATCCGTCTGCGATGGAATCGCTCGCCGGTGATCTCGCTGTCGACCTGACGCGCGACAATAGCTGGACCCGCGCGATCGATCGCGCGGCGGGGCGCGGCGAGCCTGCCACCGTTGTGTTGCTGGCAGCGGTCGGCATGCAGACGGCGAACTGGCACGGCGTATCCGCCGATGCGTTCTACCGCATCATCGCGGCGTTTCACCGGGTCGGGCTTGACGCCGAGGCACGGATGATCGCGGTCGAGGCGCTGACTAGGCTTTGAGCCAGCCCGCTGCCGGTGATCGCGCGCTGATCGCGCGCTTCCTCGAAATGATGGCCGCGCAGGCGGGTGCCGCGCGCAACACCGTTGCGGCCTATGAAAGCGATCTGCGGCTGGCATCCGAAGCTCTGGAGGGTGGACTCGCACAGGCGGACGCAGCGGCGCTCGCCCGACTCGGTGATGGCTGGGCCGATTTGTCGCGGTCGAGCGTCGCGCGCAAATCGGCGGCACTGCGGCGCTTCTTTGCCTTTCTCGCCGAAGAAGGCTTTCGCGCTGACGATCCCGGCGCGGCGCTGCCACGGCCCGGTGCGGCGCGCGCGCTGCCCAAATCGCTTGATCGCGGCGATGTCGACCGGCTGTTCGCTGCCATCGCCGCGCGGCTTGATCGCGTGCCGCCCGATCCGCTCGACCTGCGGCTCGCAGCCTTGGTCGAGCTGCTCTATGGATCGGGCTTGCGCGCGAGCGAGCTGATGACGTTGCCCTTTGCCGCCGTCGCGCCCGATCGCCCCTATCTGATCCTGAAAGGCAAGGGCGGGCGCGAGCGGCTGGTGCCGATTTCGGATCGCGCACGTGCTGCCGTCACCGCTTGGCGGGCAACGCTGCCGCCGCGCACCGTTTGGCTATTCCCCAGCGGCGCCCGCCACCTCAGTCGAATCCGCTTGTACCAGTTGCTCAAGGGCCTCGCCGCCGAAGCCGGTATTCCGCCCGATCGCGTCAGCCCGCACGTGCTGCGCCACGCCTTTGCGACGCATCTGCTCGAAGGCGGTGCTGATCTGCGCGCGCTCCAGCTCATGCTCGGCCATGCCGATATCGCGACCACCGAAATCTACACCCATGTCGACAGCCGCCGTCTGGTCGAGCTGGTCAACAGCCGCCACCCGCTTGGGGATCGCCCTGTCCGTTGACGGCGGGCCGTGCGGCGCCTAACCGAGCGCGCCTGATGGCCAGTTTCCTCGATTTTGAAAAGCCGATCGCCGAGCTTGAAGCCCGGATCGCCGAACTACGCGCAACCGCCTCCGCCAGCGCCGGGGCAATCGACATCGGCCCTGAGGTCGCGCGGCTGCAACTCAAGAACGATCGGCTGCTGCGCGACACTTATGCCCGGCTGACGGCGTGGCAGAAGACCCAGGTGGCGCGCCACGGCGATCGACCGCACTTCAAGGATTATGTCGCGGGACTCTTTGAAGATTTCACGCCGCTCGCGGGCGACCGTGCGTTTGGCGATGATCTTGCGATCATGGGCGGGCTGGCGCGCTTTCGCGGGCGCCGCGTCGTCGTGATTGGCCATGAAAAAGGCAATGATACCGCCAGCCGCATCCGCCACAATTTCGGCATGGGGAAACCCGAGGGCTATCGCAAGGCGATCCGGCTGATGCAGCTCGCCGATCGTTTCGGGCTGCCGGTGCTGACGTTGGTCGATACCTCGGGCGCGTTCCCGGGCATCCAGGCTGAGGAGCGTGGCCAGGCCGAAGCGATTGCGCGATCGACCGAGCAATGCCTCGCGCTCGGCGTGCCGCTGGTCGCCGCGATCGTGGGCGAGGGCGGCTCGGGCGGGGCGGTTGCGCTGTCGGCAGCGGACCGCGTGCTGATGTTTGAACACGCCATCTATTCAGTGATCGCGCCCGAAGGCTGCGCCTCGATCCTGTGGCGCACCGCCGACAAGGCAGTCGACGCCGCCGAGGCAATGAAGGTAACCGCGCAGGACCTGGCCGCGCTCAAGGTGATCGACCAGATCGTCCCCGAACCCGTCGGCGGCGCCCAGCGCGATCCTGCGCTGGCGATCAAGACGTTGGGCGATGCGATTGAAAAGGCGCTGGGTTCGCTGGTCGGTCATCCGCGCGCGGCGCTCATCGCAGCACGTCGTGCGAAGTTCCTCGCGATCGGGCGAATCTAGCACCCACTTACGCGTCGCAAATGCCCCAAAACGCGAAAAGGGCAGCAGACCGAAGCCTGCTGCCCTCCTTCGCTACGCATAAGCTTGGGAGAAGCTTACGAAGCGCGCATGTTCGACGACACGTTGGTAAACGTGGTACGAAGCTGGTTGCCCAGGCCTGACATTGCGGCAATGGCGGCAACGGCGATGAGAGCTGCGATCAGGCCGTATTCAATGGCGGTCGCGCCCTTGTTGTTCTTGATGAACTTGCGAATGGTCTGCATTTTCCGGTCTCCAGTTTGAATGTCTTCAGTTACCCGGCCGACCGGATAACCGGTTCAGCTTGGAGACATGTAAGCGGTGGAGCCTAACAAAGGTTTAAGCGAATCGCCGGATTTTGGCGAAAATCTTCAGCCGCCGTTCGCGGTCGTCACTTTGTTGTTCACATTGCCCCACATGCCGACCGTCTGATTGGCCAGCGCGCCAAGGCTCGCGATCATCGCAATAACGACAAGCGCCGCGATCAGACCATATTCGATCGCGGTTCCGCCCGTGCGGTCGGCAATTAGCTGGCGAATTAGCTTGCCCATCAGCGACCCCGTGTCTTTACGCTTTTTACGCCACGCTAAGCTTACCCCCGGGAGGGTTAATGAATGGCGAAGTCGCCGCCCGATTTATCGCTTTTTCCAATTTTGCCGGTGGTGGCGGCCGCGCTGGTCGATCGCGATGGCCGCGTGTTGCTCGCCCAGCGACCGGCGGGGAAGCAGCATGCGGGATTGTGGGAATTTCCCGGCGGCAAGATCGACGCGGGCGAGCGCCCCGAAGCCGCGCTGATCCGCGAACTGGCCGAAGAACTGGCGATCAACGTCACTGCCGCGTGCCTCGCGCCCGCGACTTTTGCGAGCGTCTCGCATGACGATCGCCAGTTGCTGTTGCTGCTCTATGTCTGCCGCAAATGGTCGGGCGTGCCGCGCGCGGTCGAAGCGTCGGCGCTGCGGTGGGTGCGCCCGGTCGAGATGCACGCGCTGCCGATGCCGCCTGCTGACCGCTCGCTGATCGGGCTGATCGAGGCGCTGCTCTAGCTTTGCTGAGCCAGATCAACCCGTTCGTTTCGAGCGAAGTCGAGAAACAGCCCAGGGCGGTGCGCAGCGTGTCTCGACTTCGCTCAACACGAACGGGCAGGTCGAGATTCCCCTAGGGTTCGGTCGCAGTGCCCGGCGATTTCAGCGCATCGGCCAGCGACGTTCGCCCACTGCCGCGCCGCGCCGGCTGGGGCTGCGAGGCATCGGGGGCCCAGCCGGTCATGAAGACGATCTCGAATCGCTCGGGCGTGCGACCGTCAGGATCGGCGCGTGCCGCAAAAGTTTCGGCGGCGCGTGCGAGGGTATCGCGGCGCAGCGGACTCCGGTCGGGCATGATATTCGCGCCCGCCATACCGCGCAGATCGCGCAGCAGCCCGAACAGGTCGCGGTAGCGCACCGTCAGCGTCTCGCCATCGGCGACGGGTAGCGCGAAACCCGCGCGTATCAGCAAGTCGCCGGCGGCACGAACGTCGACTTGCGGGTGCATCCGCGCCACGGGTCGGTCGCCCTCGGCTTCGCGCAAGCACGCGCGCAGTGTCGCCAGGCTTCCCGCACCGACGAAGGCCGCAACGAACAGCCCATCGGGCCGGAGCACGCGCCGCGCGAGCGTGAGCGCGCCGGGCAAGTCATTGACGCTGTCGAGCACGCCCGCCGACACCACCAGATCGAACGACGCGTCGGCGAAGGGCAGGCGATCCTCGTCACCCTGCACCCCGCCAGCCGTGCGCGCGAAGCCCAGCCCGGCATCGATACGTGCCACCCGCACGCCCTGCGGCGGCGCAAATCCGCCCGCAAAACAGCCGAGATCGAGCACATCGGTAAAGTCGCGCCGAACCATCGCAAGCCGCTCGGTGAGTCCTTCGAGCATATGGGCGCGCAGGAAATCATGCGTGGCATAGTCGGGCAGCGCGCGGTCGCGGCGCGCGCGACGCAGGCGGCGGCCGAAGATTTCCGGAGCAGTCACGTGCCGAGCTTGTGACGCGGCGGCGCGCGCGCGACAAGGGGGCGATGGGCCTGATGACTCCCTTGATCGCGCCGTTCCGGGTGATCGCTGACGCCGCCTTGCCGCCGCGCTGCCCAGGCTGCGGCGCGGTGACGCGGACCGATCATCGCTTCTGCGCGGATTGTTGGGGGCAGTTGCGCTTTCTGGCGCCGCCGTGGTGCGCGACGTGCCATACGCCATTCTCGATCGACCGCGGCGCCGATGCCCGCTGCGCCGACTGCCTCGAGCGCCCGCCGCGCCATGCAGGGGTGCGCGCAGCGGTGGCCTATGGCGATATCCCGCGCGCGATCGTGCTGCGGCTGAAATATGGTCGGCACTTGGCCTATG
>JAIETY010000129.1 GCA_019744885.1 Sphingomonas sp. | reverse complement strand
GCGTTTTGCCGTGATCGAGGCCGTCGGGGTCCTCCATCACCTCGCCGATCCGGCCGCAGGGCTGAAGGCATTGGCGCAGGCACTCGCACCGGGCGGGGTGATGCTGGTCGCGCTCTATTCCAGGCGCGCGCGCGCCGGGTTGGCGGCGGCGCGGGCGCTGGCGGACGGCATGCCGGGGTCTCCGGCCGCGATCTGGGCGTGGCGCGCGCGGGCGCTCGACGATCTGAACGCGCCCGAAATCCTCCATTCGCCCGACTTTTACAGCATCGGCGGGTGTCGCGATCTCGTGTTCCACGTCCGCGAGGCCAGCTATGATCTGCCCGAGATCGGCGCGATGGCCGCAGCGGCTGGCCTGTCGGTGATCGCGGTCGAGCCGCCGCCGCGCGCCGTCACTAATCCACCCGAGCCGACCGATCTCGCTGGGTGGGATGCGCGCGAGCAGGCCGAACCGATGCTGTTCGGCGGCATGTATCACCTCTGGCTTGCGGCAATTTAATGACGCGCTGCATCATTCGAAACGGACCCGAAAGTCGTTCGAAGTAGCGAGTCGGTCCATTGACCTTTCGACTGAAATACGTCGATAAATGAAATTGCCGACTGCCGCCGACATCATTGTCCGGCCGCAGTTGATGATCGCCAATGTAGCGGCGCTGTTTGAACTTTTGCGGGAGGGAATGGCGTGGCGACCGACCGGCTGATTAGCGACGACTATCCGCTGCCGGCGATGCGCCGCCTGCGCGTCTATGCGTTCGATCCGCAGGCGTCGATCGAACTCGACAGCGCGGTGATCAACGACGCGGTTATCGCGCTGCCGTGGGAAAACCGCTGGGAAGACCCGCTCGAAATCGGTCCGGTCAACGAATATGTTGAGGTCATCGATTATGATCCGGCGTGTGGCATTTTTTACGCGCCGGTCGATCTCAATCACCCGGTACTGCTCGCGCAGGACGGGCTGCCGCCTTCGGAGGGGCGCCCGCAATTCCACCAGCAGATGGTGTTTGCGGTCGCGATGCGGACAATCCGCACCTTCGAACGCGCGCTCGGTCGCCCGGTGTTGTGGGCCGGGCATAATGTCGATGCCGCGCCCGACCGCAGCTTCAGCAAGCGGCTGCGCATCTATCCGCACGCGCTGCGCGAAGCGAACGCCTATTACAGCCCCGACAAGCGCGCGTTGCTGTTTGGCTATTTCAAGGCGCAGCGGCCCGAAGGCGCGATCGGCGCCGACGATGGCAATTGGGTCTTCACCTGCCTGTCGCAGGACATTGTCGCGCATGAAACGACGCATGCGATCCTGCACGGCGTCTATCGCCGCTCGGTCGATGCGTCGAACGTCGATTCGCTCGCTTTCCACGAAGCGTTCGCCGACATCGTCGCGCTGCTCCAGCATTTTTCGATGACGGGTGTCGTCGAACATCAAATCACCCGCAGTCGCGGCTCGCTGCGGATCGGCAATTTGCTGACCGGACTCGCCGAGCAATATGGCCGCGCGACCGGGCGCAATGGCGCCTTGCGCTACGCCTTGGAAACGATCGCGGCGGAGGGGCAGGAACAATCCCCCGCCAAGATCGCGACGCTCGCCGACACGACCGAGCCGCACGCGCGCGGCGGCATTTTGGTCGCGGCGGTGTTTGACTCGTTCGTCACCATCTATGAGCGCCGCACGGCTGACCTGTTCCGCATCGCGCGCGGGGAACTGGCGGGCGGCGGCGTGCTGTCGCCCGATCTGGTCGCGCGACTGGCGAGCGAAGCCGCCAAGGCCGCCGATCATGTGCTGCGGATGTGCGTGCGCGCGCTCGATTATCTGCCGCCAATGGACACGCGCTTCGGCGAATATCTGCGCGCGATCATCACCGCCGACAATGATCTCGTCGCCGATGATCCGATGCGGTACCGCGTCGCCGTGGTCGAAGCGTTCAAGAAGCGCGGGATCACCGTGCCGGGCTGCATCTCGATGGCGCCCGACAGCCTGCTTTGGGAAGATCCCCAGCCGCACGATTGGCCGAGCGCGCCCGAATTGCTGACTGAATTGTTCAGCGATCTGCTCAGCACCTTGGTCATCGACGCCCAGTTCGGCGGGCGCGCGCGCGGAATCGACAAGCCCGGCGATCCCTATGTCCCCGAATCCCCCAATCGCCGCAACCTTCGCGAACTGACGATGCTGACCACCCAGTTCAACCAGGGCAAGATCCACGACTGGCTCAACACCTCCTCGCCGCAACGCGACAATCCGGCGTGGGAGAAGCTGCTCGGGATCATGTTGCTGGCCAATCCCGCCGACAAGTCGATCCTGACGTGGGAAGCCGGTGACAAAGGGTTTGATCCGCGTCGGCATGTCGCGGGCATGCCGCGCGTCGAAGTCCATTCGGCGCGCGTCGCGCGGCGATCGGGGCCGGATGGGCAGGAGCTCCAGCAATTGATCGTCCAGCTGATGCAGAAACGGCGCGGCTATTTCGAGCAGAGCGATCAGGATCTCGCGATTGCCGGTGACAAGGCCGCGCTCGCCGAGCGTTGGGATACGCCCGACTTCTGGTTCCGGGGCGGCGCCACGATCCAGATCGATCTGCGCGACGGGCGCTTGCGGCGCATCATCCGCAAGCGCGTAACCAATGATGATCGCCTGGCCGAAGAGCGCGCCTTCCGCACCGGCGATACTTTGGGGCTGGCCGTGAACAAGCCCGACGGGCCCCATCGCGCCGAACCATTTGCCTTTGTGCATCGGAGCCAGTCATGACCGATCCGACCAAGCCGAAGCGTCGCCGGACCAAGGCCGCCGCCGCCACCTCCAAGGCAGCATCGGTCACGCCCGTCGCGCCAAAAGTGTTCGTCCGCCTCTATCGCGGCCTGTTGCCCGGAGCGACGTACAAGGGTCTGCTGGGCGATTGTTATCTGGTGCGGATCGTTGCCGGCGCCACCCAGTCGACGATCCTGATTGATTGCGGCATGCTGCTCGGCAGCCCTGATGCAGAGGCACGGATGGCCGCCATCGCCGCTGACATTGTCAAGGAAACCGGCGGCACGCTCGATCTGCTCGTCGTCACGCACGAACATTGGGACCATATTTCGGGCTTCGACCAGGCGCGCGAGGTGTTTCTGGGCGACCCCGACAACAACGTGCCGCCCAAGCTCAAGATCGCCAATCTTTGGATGGCATGGACCGAAGACCCCGCCGACGCCGATGCCAATGCCCTGCGCGCGAAGTTCGACAAGACCGGGACTGCGCTCGCCGCGCTTGCGATGCGAATGGGCGCCGATCGCGCGAGCGGCGCGCAATCGCCCTTCGCCGCCGCGCCCGCGGCCGCGATCGAAGGGCTCGAAAATTTCCTCGGGCCGCTCGAAATCGATCCGCATGGCGACTCGACGCAACTCGGCGCAGCGGCGGCGAAGCGGCTGACGGGCCGCGCGATTTTCGACACGCTCAAGCAGGTCGGCCACAAGGTCCAATATCTCTCGCCCGGCACAGTGCTGCCGACGCCGACCGCGACGCCGCTGCGCACCTATGTCTTCGGCCCGCCTCGCGACCCCAAAAGGCTGTTCAAGGACCTGCCCACAAAGGCCGAAACGGGCACGCTGTACATGGACACCAGTTCGTTCAACGCGCGGCTGCTGATGGACGTCGCGTCGGGCACCGAGGAGTCGCTTGCCGACAATTCGCCCTTTTCGCGCCGCTACAACGGGATCACCGCCGCGATGGTCGAGCCGGCGCCCGATGCCGGTGCGACCGCGCCTGAGGCCGAGCGCACGCTCGCGTGGCTCCGCCAGCGCTATTTCGACGCGCATGCGCCGTGCCGTTTCGCCGACAACCCGCCCAAGGGGCATAAGTGCGCGAAGGATCTGGTGTGCGGCGCCGATCAGGCGAGCCGCCGGATCGACGGCGACTGGCTTGCCGCCGCCGGACCGCTCGCGCTCAAGCTCGACAGCGATACCAACAACACCAGCCTCGTGCTCGCGTTCGAGCTGCCTGATGCCAGCGTGATGCTGTTCGCCGCCGACGCGCAGGTCGGCAATTGGGAATCATGGCACGACCAGAATTACACCGCCGATGGCAAGTCGGTGACCGCCGCCGAGCTGCTTGGGCGCACGCGCTTCTACAAGGTCGGGCATCACGGCAGCCATAATGCGACGCTGACCGATCAGGGGCTCGAACTGATGAAGCACGATGATCTGGTTGCGGCGATCTCGACCGATTTCGATCTGGGTACCAAACAGGGCAGCAAGGGCTGGCAAATGCCCAATCCGCGCGTCAAAACGGCGCTGCTGACGCACACCAAGGGTCGGTTGATCCGCGGCGACCGCCGCCGCGCGACCGATGACGATGTGAAGAGCTTCCCCGTCGATCCGAACTTCGTCGCGCGGCTCGATGAGGCGAACGATCTGTACATCGAATATCGCGTGTTCGGCTGATGGCGGAGCCGCCGCCCGAATTGCCGCCAGCGCCGGCGGAGGGCGCGAGCGACGGTGAACTCAAGCGCCAACAACTTCTGCTCGACCGGACAAAATATGAGCTCGAAGCGCGCAAGTTTAGCTTGCAGCAGCGCGATCTTTTGGCGCGGCTGCCGATTGCTATCACGGCAATCGCGGGTGTGACGGCAATCCTCTTTCAATGCGTTGGTGGGGTTACCGCTTATTACCAGCGCGACGCGGCGGCGTCCGAACTTGAGGCAAAGAAACTGTCGCAGCGGGCCGATTATGATCTTCGAGCGCTCGATTTTCTCGTCAAGAATTCGGACGGCCTGATTGGTTGCCAGGATGCAAGCGGTGCCGATGCCGATGCGGTCGCGAGCCTGGGCGAATTCATGAGCGAGCCAGGGCGGCGCGTATTGCAGCGCGCGATCAACCGCGCTGCCCTTAAATGCGCAACCGACAAACAATCCCAAGCGGCCACTCCGACCAAGGGCGACGGCGCTGCGCCGACGGTCGATGTGGCGAAGGTCCGGGAAGCACGCTATTCGGAAATCGAACGTCAGGCTTCGGTTTTGCAGGCCAGCACCGCGTTGACCACAAGCGGTCCTCAATTGCCGACGGTGTTCTTGCATTATGCGCAGGACGCTGATCGTGATCGCGCAGCCGAGCTGCAAATGGAGCTGGCGGGGCTTGGTTATAAGGCGCCGGGGGTGCAGCACGTCTCGGTCGCGCCCCGGCGTATGCAGATACGCTATTACAAGGATGATCAACGCGCGCTGGCAGAGGCGCTGGCAGCGGCGGTCACCAAGCAGCTTCGTCTCACTGCGCCGCCCGAACTCCAGTCGTTGCAGCGAAGCTTCCCTAAACTGCCGCGCGACGTCCTTGAGATCTGGTTCCCGGTCGGGGGCTGACTTCGCGCCGATCGCATGGCACAGCGCCGCCTTCCGGACGGAGGGTGGCGTGGCCGAGATTGTTCCCGACAGCGAATATCGCGGGCTGATCGCGCTGTTGCCGCGGGGCGCGCGGCCGTTCGCGTCGCTCGCGCGGTTCGATCGGCCGATTGGCTGGTGGCTGTTGTTCTGGCCCGGCGCGTGGGGCGTGGCGCTTGGTGGAGGAGCGATTTCGCGCTGGGATTTGCTGCTGTGGCTGCTGCTCGGCGCGATTGCGATGCGCGGCGCGGGCTGCGTCTATAACGACATCATCGACCGCGATCTTGATGCGCAGGTTGAACGCACGCGCAGCCGCCCGCTGGCTTCGGGGGCGGTGTCGGTGAAGGCGGCGTGGGTGTGGCTGGTGCTGCTGTGCTTGGTCGGCTTGCTCGTGCTGGTGCAACTAACGCCCTATGCGGCGGTCGTCGCGCTGCTCAGCCTCGCCCCGGTGGCGGCCTATCCTTTCATGAAGCGCATCACCTGGTGGCCGCAGGCGTGGCTCGGGATCGTTTTCTCCTGGGCGGCGCTGGTGGGGTGGAGCGATGTGGCGGGCGCGCTCACCTTGCCGGGGCTGCTGCTCTATGCCGGGTCGATTGCCTGGGTGGTCGGTTATGACACCATTTATTCGCTGCAGGACCGCGACGATGATGCGCTGATCGGTATCCGATCGTCGGCGCGCGCGCTGGGGAAGCACGTGCGCGGTGGCGTTGCGGGTTTCTACGCGCTGGCACTTGCGCTCTGGGCAGCGGCGATCTGGCTGGTGCGCCCCGATCCGCTCGCGCTGGCAGCGCTGTTGCCGATTGCCCTGCACCTCGGCTGGCAAGTCGTAACGCTCAAGCCCGATGATGGCGGCAATGCGCTTGCCCGGTTTCGCGCCAATCGCGGTGCGGGGTTGCTGGTGTTTCTCGCGTGCTTGGTGGTCGGGACTGCCAGTCAATTGTGATTTGCCGGTTCAAATCAGCGCCGATGCCGCCTAAGTCCGACCAATGATGACCATTGACCAAGCCCGCGACCGCGCCGCCCAAATCGTCGAGCGTGCACG
Organism: Sphingomonas sp.; assembly: GCA_019744885.1. Classification (GTDB taxonomy): domain Bacteria; phylum Pseudomonadota; class Alphaproteobacteria; order Sphingomonadales; family Sphingomonadaceae; genus Sphingomonas. The sequence continues at coordinate 13,951 of JAIETY010000129.1, read as the reverse complement.
CGGGGCAGGCGCCGACGCCGCCGACGCGGTTTTCTCCGCCGATGCCTCGACCGAAGTGTCGGTGCGCCTCGGCAAGCTCGAAGATGTCGGCCGTTCCGAAGATGCCGAACTCGGCCTGCGCGTATTCGTCGGGCGCCGTAACGCCAGTGCGGCGACATCGGACTTCAGCGACGCCGGGCTGACTGCGCTGGTCGAACGCGCGGTCGCAATGGCGCGTGAAGCGCCCGAGGATGAATGGGCAGGCCTTGCCCCCGGCGACCGGCTGCTGTGCGGCGCCCCGCCCGCGCTCGACCTCGACGATGGCGGCGAAGTCGCCCCCGAAGCCCTGAAGACGCGCGCGCTTGAGGCCGAAGACGCTGCCCGCGCGGTCAACGGCGTCACCAATAGCGAAGGCGGCAGCGCAAGCGCGGGGCGCGGTGTGGTGGCGCTCGCGACCAGCCACGGCTTCGTCGGCGGCTATGCGGTGTCGAGCCACGGCACCTCGGCCAGCGTGCTCGCCGGGACTGGTGGCAATATGGAGCGCGATTACGCCTATCACAGCGCGCGCCACTTGAAACATCTCGACGATCCCGCCAGCATCGGCGCGAAGGCCGGCGCGCGCGCGGTCGCGCGGCTCAATCCCGGCCGGGTCGACAGCGGGCCGATGCCGGTGGTGTTCGATCCAAGGGTCGGCAATTCGCTGCTCGGCCATTTGCTCGGCGCAATTGCCGGCCAGTCGATCACACGGAAAACGAGCTTCTTGCTCGACGCGCTCGGCACCGCAATCTTTAGCGCAGGCGTGACGATCGAGGATGATCCGCTGCGCCCCTATGGCCTGCGCTCGCGCCCGTTCGACGGCGAAGGGCTGCCGGTCGCGCCGCGCACCCTGGTGGCGGATGGTGTGCTCCAGACCTGGCTGCTCGACAGCGCCTCGGCGCGGCAATTGGGGCTCGAGCCGACCGGCCATGCCGCGCGTGGCGGGGCAGGCGCGCCGGGCGTGTCGGCGACCAACCTCCACATGGCCCCCGGCACGCTCAGCCGCGACGCGCTGCTCGCCGACATCAAGCGCGGCATCTACGTTACCGAGCTGATCGGCATGGGCGTCAACGGTGTTACCGGCGATTATTCGCGCGGCGCCTCGGGTTTTCTGATCGAGGACGGGCAAATCACCACGCCGGTTGCCGAATTCACGATCGCGGGTAATTTGATCGATATGTACAAGGCGCTGACCCCCGCGAGCGATCTCGATTTCCGCTATGCGATCAACGTGCCGACGCTGCGGGTCGACGGGATGACGGTGGCCAGTGGCTGAGCTGATCGACGCCGTCGCCGCGATCGCGGCTGAAGCTGGCGCGCTCGCGCTGCGTCGTTCGGGCGAGGTGTTTCGCCGCTGGGAAAAACATGCCGGCGAGCCGGTGAGCGAAATCGACCTCGAAGTCGACGCCTTGCTGCGCGACCGGCTGACGGCGCTGATCCCCGAAGCGGGCTGGCTGTCGGAGGAAACCGCCGACAATGCCGACCGCCTGAGCTGCCACCGGCTGTGGGTGGTCGATCCGATCGATGGCACGCGCGATTATCTGCGCGGACGCAGCGGCTGGGCAGTCTCGGTCGCGCTCGTCGAGGGGGGGCAGGTCGTGCTCGGTGTGCTCGACGCCCCCGCGCGCGGCGAGCATTGGCGCGCGGTGGCGGGCGGCGGCGCGACGCGCAACGGCGTGGCCGTCCGTTGCGGCGACCGGACAGTGCTGGCGGGGGCGCGCGTGCCCTTCGATCAGCTCCCGCGCGAAGACATGGACCTGACGATCGTCCCCAAGCCCAATTCGATTGCGCTGCGCATCGCGATGGTCGCCGCCGATGAGGCCGATCTGGTCGCAACGCTGCGCTGGGGGCATGAGTGGGACATCGCCGCCGCCGCGCTGATTGCCGTCGAAGCGGGGGCAACGGTGAGCGATGCGCTGGGCGGGGCGCTGAACTTCAACACGCCGAGCGCGGAGGCATTTGGCGTGCTCGTCAGCACCCCCGGCATCCACGCTGCGGCGATCGACCGGCTGGCCGGCCGGGCGAAAGCGCTTGTGGGGCGCTAGCACCGCCTTGCCGCGCCCCCACCGCGCGCATATCTTGGCGCGACAGAGGTACAACATGACCGAACCGACGATCAGCTGGAACGATATCCTCGAAGTGGGGCAAGGCGGCCCCGGCTGCGGCCAGCTTTTCATCGATGGCAAACAGCCCAAGGGCGCGTTCCGCTATCTGCCGCCCGCGCTGTATCACGACGGTAAGGTCTATGCGTCGACCTTCGTCCCCGGCGGCTTCATCGTCTGTGAGATCGACCCGGTCACGCTGGTGCGCCGCGAAGTGACCGCGCGGCTGCCTTATGCCAGGCTCGAAGCGATTGACGGCGACGAGATCTTCTATGTCGACCACCACGCCAGCGACAGCGTGTCGCGCATCGCCATCCACCGCCCGCAACCCTTTCTCACGCGGCTGACGGGGCGCTTCGGCAAGCGTTAGCCGCGCGCGCTCAGATCAGCAGCGAGAAGCTATTGCCGAAATTATGGAGCAGCACCGGCAGCAGCAAGCTCCCGGTCCTCAGCCGAATCCACACCGCGATGAAGGCGGGCAGCGCGGTGAGCGCCATGGTGATGGGATCGAAGGCGAACGCGCCGTGCGAATAGCCGAACGCATGCGCCAGCCCGAACATCACGCACGACAACACCGCGCCCCAACCCCACGCCACGCCCAGAACGCGCGTCCGCCCGGTGAATGCGCGATCGAGCGCGAACAGCAGCAGTCCCCGGTAGAAGGGCTCTTCCTCCAGCCCCGGCATCGTCAATTGAAACGCGGCGTGCTCGACACTGGCCTTGTCGCCGGGGAAGGCGAAGGCAAGCGCGACGAAGAAAGCGCAGTAGAGCGCGGCAATCGGCAGCGCCGCGCGGATGCTTCCGGCTTCCTGCGCCAGCGTCAGGCCAATCCGTCGCCAGCCGAACGCCGGAAGGGCAGCGATGACCAGCGTCGCGCCGAGCGCGAGCAGCTTGCCCTGCCAGTTCCACTCCCCGCCGATCACGTCGGGCATCAGCCCGTAAGCGCGCGTCAGCAGCGCATCATTGACCGCGACGAGCAACGCCGCGATCCCCAGCCAGCGCGCGTTGAAGCGACGGCGATCGGCCAGGCCAATGCCGCCGCCCAGTAGCAACAGAATCGAGAGCGTCCCCGCAAGGCCCACCAAGGCGTTCACGATAGTGCGGCCACAGCGTCGATGCCCCATCAGGTTGTCGACCCAAATTCAGCATGTTGGAGATGAGCGCGCGCTGAACGAACCGAGGCGCCCGCAGTGCGCCGCTACCCCTCCGCCGCGATTTTCCGCAGCGCGCGTTCGAAAGCTTCGGGGGGCTGGCCGCCCATGATGACATAGCGGTCATTGATCACGATCGCGGGCACCGCGTTGATCCCCTGCGCGTGCCAGTGGCGTTCCTCGGCTCGGACCTCATCGGCATAGCGCCCCTCGGCCAGCACCGCGCGGGCTTCATCCGCGTCCAGCCCGACATCGGCAGCGGCGCGCACCAGCACTTCCGCATCCGACACATTGCCGCCTTCGCTGAAATAGAGTGCGAACAGCCGGTTCTTGAGCGCCGCCTGCTTCCCGAAACCCTGTGCCCAATGCAACAGCCGGTGCGCGTCGAAGGTGTTGTAGATGCGGCTCTCCGCCGTCCCGGTCATCGCAAAGCCCAGTTCGGCCGCGCGCGCCTGAATCCCCGCGCGGTTCTTCGCTGATTGCTCAGAGCTGGCGCCATATTTCTCGGCGACATGCTCGACGATATTCTGCCCCTCGGGCGGCATCGCCGGGTTTAACTCAAAGGGATGGAAAGTGATCGTCGGCGCGACCACGTCCGCTGCCGCGTCAATCGCTTGTTCGAGCGCGCGCAAGCCGATGATGCACCACGGGCACACCACGTCCGACACAAAGTCGATCTTCATTGCCGCCGCGGTCACGCTTCGTCGCCGCGGTATTTGATCTCCAGAAACCGCCCGCGCGTCGCGAGGCTATCGAGGTCGCCCTGCGCGAGGTCGGCGGTCATCTCGCCGATTTCCTGCTCGATCAGCTTCAACCCGTCGAGCAATTGCGCGTCGGGCGTCTTGCCGTTGCGCGGCACGTTCCGCAGCGGTGGCGGCACTTTCTTGTAATCATCGACGAATTCGGGGAGCTGTTCGCTCACCAATTTGCGGATCTCCGCCGCCGCCGGGGCATCATCGGCCAGCCCCGCAAGCTGCGGCTTCAGCGTATCCAGCCGGATCGAAATCGCATCGAGCAGCGGCACCGCCGGCGCGGGCAGCGCGAGCCGCTGCGCATCGAGCCAGCGCCCGGTCTGCGCGGGCAGTGCGGTCAGCGGCGCGTGGCGGAGTTTCTCCGGCGACGGCGGCGGTGCGCTCGGCGCCATCGCCAGCATCAGCGTCGCGAGGATCATCAGCGCGATCACCCCAACCGCGCCCAGCAGCCCGAGCGGCCCGACCGCCAGCCCGAAGATGATCGCCGCCAGCAGGATGACGCCATTCGCCGCCGCGATCCGCGTCAGCCGCCGCCCGACTTCATTGGTGCGGTGCTGCCGCCCGACGCTGCGCCGATAGCGCTCCGACGTGCGATCGAGCAGTTCGTTGGAACGCGCGATCTGGCGGTCGACTTCGCTCATCATACCGCTTCCAGCTTGAACGGCTCACCGCCGCCCTGCGCCGCACCCTCGGCGCGCGCAATATAGCCCTTCGATTTCTCGACTTCGGTCGACAGCGCGTTGACCGTCGTCTTCATGCTGTCGAGCGACTTGAGCTTGAAGCTGTCGATTGCGTCCATCGTGTCATAGATATTCTGGAACGCACGCTGGAGCGTTTCGAGCGGGATCGTCGAGGCGGCCGCCTGCTCATGGATCGTCGCGGTCTGCGATTTGAGCAATTGCCCGGTCGATTCGATGATGTTCGCGGTCGTGGTGTTGAGCGCGGTGATCTGTTCGAGCACCAATTTCTGGTTGGTCATCGCCTGCGCGACCGTCACGGCGGTGCGCAAAGCGGAAACCGTGGTGGTCGATGCGCGATCCACGCCCTTCACCAGCTCGACATTATTCTTCTTGACCAGATCGAGCGCGAGATAGCCCTGCACCGTCACGGCCATTTGCGTCAGCAAATCCTGCACACGCTGGCGGACGTAGAACAGCGCAGTCTCGCGGATCGCCTTGGCCTTGGCGGGATCACTGTGGTCGAGCTCGTTGGCCTTGTCCTCGAGCTTGGCGTCCATCGTCTTGGCGAGCAAAATCATCTGCTCGAGCCGCCCCATCGCCGTCCACAAATTGGCGCGTTCGGTGTCGATCGCGGCATTGTCCATCAGCAGCTCGTCCTTGCCGCTTTGCAGCGACTTGAGGATCGTCGAGATATGTGACTGCGACGATTTATAGCTGTCGAAATAATCGCGCATCGAATTGCCGAACGGGATGATCCCGAAAATCTTCTTGGGCGCCATCATCTTCTTGCCGGGATCGAGGTCCTCGATCGTGCGGCGCAGCGAGGCGAGATCGGCGCCGACGCCCGATTCCTGGTCCATCGCGCGCACCGGGCGATCGAGGAAGCGGTTCGATTGCCCGGCGGCCTCGCGGATTTCGCGCTGCCCCATCGCGCTGATCGCATCGACGCGCTTGCCGAATTCGGGCGAGTTCACATCCTGCGCGACCAGATCGGCAATGAAGCTGTCGACGCGCTCGTCGAGCTTGGTGCGCGTGGCATCATCGACGGGGACAAGGCCCGCGGCCTTTTCGGGCGCGACGACGGGCACGGGATCGGGCGGTGTGAGCTTGAGTGTCTCGGTCACGGTTTCGGTCGCGGTCGCCATGCATTTCCTCCACACCAGCCCAGCGCCTTCAATGGCGCCGATACCGGTTCGGTTCAAGTGTGTCAGCTATGTAACACGCGCGGCGGGGGAGGCAAGGGTTTGCGCCGATTTGGAGACAGTGAACGGATTAGGCGTTGACAGTGCGCGGCGTGATGAAGGATTCCCCCCTCTGAAGGCGCTTTTGGCTCATGGAAAGGGGTTGCGACAGTGCATAAGCAACTTGCTTCTCGTGGAACAAATTCGCCTTGGTATCGGGGCTGGGACCTTACCGAAAAGGAACGTGCGACGTTCCGCGCGACCACGATCGCCTCTCAACAGGCGAAGCGCCGTGCGGCGGCTGGCGAATGTAGCGCGCCAAAGCATCCGGTCTATCACCCTCGGCTTGATCCGCTCGATCTAATGCCGCGCCTTGGCGCCAATGGCCTGTCAGCATTGTCGCTGTTCAGCGGCGGCGGCGGCATGGATATCGGGTTTGATCGGGCAGGTTTCGATCATGTCGCCAGCTATGAGATCATGGAGGGCGCTGCGGCTGTAATCCGTGCTGCGCATCGCGATTGGGCCGTTTTTGGCGGTGAAACCGGAGACGTGCGTCGCGTCGATTGGTCCAAATATCACGGTAAAATCGACGTGTTGCACGGCGGGCCACCTTGCCAGCCCTTTAGTAATGCGGGTCGCCAAAATGGTGCGGACGATGTTCGTGACATGATACCGGAATTCGTCCGCTCGGTGACGGAAATCGAGCCGCGCGCATTTGTTTGCGAGAACGTCATTGGTCTATCGACAAAACGCTTTGAAGATTATGTGCAAAGCACGATTATTGATCCGCTTCAAGATCAGTATTTAATCTGTCGTTTCGTTCTCAACGCTGCGGACTTTGGCGTTCCACAGACCCGTAAGCGGGTGTTCTTTGTCGGGTTTGCCGATGGGGCCGACGCCGCGCGCTTCGAGGTACCGGCTGCGACGCATCGGCACGATCGGTCGGACGCGTCCGCGCATAATTTCCCCGCGACGATGGGCGTCAGGCGCGCGCTCGGGTTGCCTGACATCGGCTTCGATGCACTTTCGCCGACACTGCGCAGTGGTCTGACCGGGCCGCGCCACACGACAAGCGTGCTGAGTTCGGTTTCCGCGCTAAAGCAGTGGAACAAGCTCGGTGTCTGGCCGAATGGCGTTGCAGCGGATCGCATGGCGGCGAGCGCCTATGTGGCAAAAAATGGCGCCTTTCGTTTATCCTTGCCAGACTGCCTGGTACTTCAGGGATTTCCGGGAGATTGGCCCGTCCAGCCGCCGGTATATTTTGCGCTGGGGCTCATCGGTAACTCAGTTGCGCCGCCGATGGCATATAATTTGGCGGCTGCCATTGCTAAGGCGTTGCGTCCCGCCACGACCTGACAAGTGTCCGCAACTCGGCTGCATGGTTGTCCGTGATTTTGGGCCATGATTCGAGGTATTTCGCTGGTATGTGCGGGTTGTTCAGCGTCGATCCCCGTTCGATCACATAACGCGCACGATCCTTGAAGATGTCGAGCATCCGCGCTGGGCTGTACCCATCTGGCATGTCCTGTGCCGCTTCATACTCGGCTGCTGACATCTGGTTCTTATGAATTTTGCGCGCGTCGGCCTTTGTGTAGATCGCTTTCCGCCCGATAATTTCAAACATGGTCTCAAGCGTAATATGCCCAGGCACATGCTTTGCCATTTCGAAGTCGGCCTTGATGTAATTCCACTTTTCGGTGATCCAAGGCTCCATCGCATCTGGTGAGCCGTAACGACAATAAAGCAGCATATTTTTGTCGAAGAAGGCCATGATCCAGTGCTTGCTCCGCCATTTGGCGATATGTGAAGGGCCAAGATCCCTAACCGTGCTAATGTCACCCTTGCTTGTTGTCGCCGATTTCAGCTCAAATTCGTAATCAATCCCGTCGAGGCTCAAGATCGCATCCGTGCCGTGTCGCACGCGATCAGGCATTTGGCCAAGATTGAACAAATCGATGAGTCTGTTCTCTCTGGCATCATCCTGCGCAACTCCCCCTACCACTCGTCGCTCCCGCTGAACTGGAACTTTGATTGCCGAACGCCATGCCGTTGGCAATAGGTGCGTTGTTTGATGGTCTTGATCGAGACGTGAAACTGCAAGTTTTCGCGTAGGGTGGACGAAAATTATCGACGGCAATATGGAACTCACGGGAACGCGAAATCGCATTCCAGTTGCAAAGTAGGAAAAATCCTGCGATGCCAAAAGCGCTCTTTGACAACCAAATCGCCCTTACGATTCGTCAACCGACCCCTCACACCCCCCTGGGATGGTCGTGACTTTTGACACCTTCCGCACCCTCCCGCGCCAACCGCGTCGCCACCCACGCCGACAGCATCAGCTGCATCTGGTGGTAGAGCAGCAGCGGCAGGATCGCCGCGCCGGCCATCGCGGGCGGGAAGAGGATGCGGGCCATGGGGGCGCCGGTCGCGAGGCTCTTGTGTGCGCCCGCGAACAGCAAGGTCGCGCGATCGGCGGGGTTGAGGCCGAGCGCTGCCCCCACGCCCCAGGCGGCGGCGAAGGCGCCGAGCAGCGCCGCCGCCATCACGCCCGCCAGCTCGACCAAGGTCACCGCGCTGATCCGCGCCCACAGCCCCTCGGTCGCCGCTTGCGCGAAGGCGACATAGACGGCCAGTACGATCGTCAGCTTGTCCATCATCCCCGCCGCCTTCGCGTGCCGCTCGACCGTCGGCAGCACGCGGCGCCGCAGCAGTTGGCCCAGCGCGAACGGTACCAGCAGCAGCATCGCGACCTTGCCCACCGCCTCCAGCGATACCCCGCCCATCGCCCCGCCGACGAGCAGCGCGAACAGCAGTGGGGTCAGCACCACGCCGAGCAGGCTCGACGCCGCCGACGCGATCACTGAGGCGGCGACATTGCCGCGTGCGATCGAGCTATAGGCAATCGACGACTGCACCGTCGTCGGCAGCACGCCGAGGAAGACGAGGCCGAGCAGTATCTCCGGCGACAGCCGCCCGTTCAGCGCCGCGCGCGCGATCAGCATCGCGAGCGGGAAGAGCGCATAGCCAAAGCCCAGGATCGCAAGCTGCAACCGCCAATGCTTGGCGCCCGCCGCGACCGCTTGCGGGCTCAGCCGCGCGCCGTGGAGGAAGAACAGCGCAAAGATCGCCGCGTTCGACGCCCAGCCGATCGCCACCAGCAACCCGCCGGTCGCGGGCAGCAGCGTCGCCACGATGAGCGTCGCAACGAGGATCATGATGAAGCGATCGGGCAGGAAGCGGCGCAAAAGGTCCATAACCGGCTCGCGCCTACGCGGTTTTGCGATGCTGCGCCAATGAGGGCGGCTTACCCGTTTCGGGGCAGTGTCGGCGGCGCGTTCAGCAATTCTTTACCGCGATCAAGCATGCGCGGCTTAGTCTTGGGGCGAGGTGTAGGTGTGAAAGGTATTATCTTCAATCTGTTGGAAGAACAGGTGGTCACGCAATTTGGCGATGGCACGTGGGATGACTTGCTCGACGACGCCGAGCTCGACGGCGCTTACACCTCGCTCGGCAGCTATGACGACCGCGAGATCATGGCGTTGGTCGGCGCGGCGGCGGCGAAGCTCGACAAATCGCCCGCCGATATTCTGCGCTGGTTCGGCAAATCGGCGATCCCGGCGCTGGCGCTGCGTTACCCGGCTTTTTTCGAAACGCCGAGCAATGCGCGCAATTTCCTGCTCAGCGTCAACACGATCATCCACCCCGAAGTGCGCAAGCTTTATTCGGGCGCGGGCTGCCCGCATTTCCGCTTTCAGCACACCAGCGATGACGAGCTGGTGATCGGCTATTCATCGCCGCGCCAGCTTTGCGCGCTGGCCGAAGGCTTCATCGAAGGGACAGCGGCGCATTACGGCGAGCAAGTCACGGTCGCGCACCGTGCCTGCATGCACGACGGCGCGCCCGCTTGCCAGCTCGCGGTCCAATGGGTGTCCTGAAACACGAAGATTTCCGCGACGTCGCCGATCTCGCGCGCACGCTCGAGCGCGTCGAGCGACGGCTGGCGCGCGAGCGGGCGGCGCGCGCCGAAGCCGAAGCGATTGCCGAAAGCGGGCTGCGCGCGCTTTATCTGTCGCAGCAGCGGATCGAGCTGCTCCAGCGGATCGCGGCCAAGGCGAACGAAGCCGCCGACACCCGCGACGCGCTCATCTATGCGATTACCGAGATTTGCGCGACCAATGGCTGGGCCTTCGGCAATGTCTATCTGATCGATCCGGGCAATGCCGATAATCTGGTGCCGTCGGACATCTGGTACGCCGCCGACCCCGCCTGGCTGATGCCGTTTATCGACGACTCGCTCGCGCGCCAGTTTCGCCGGGGCGAAGGGCTGCCGGGGCGCGTGCTCGACAGCTTCGCGCCGCTGTGGCTGAGCGACATTACGCAGGCCGCCAATTTCCCGCGCCGCGATGTGGCGCGCCAGTGCGGGCTCAATTCGGCCTTCGCCTTTCCCGTGCTGGTGCAAAATGACGTCGCGGCGGTGATGGAGTTTTTCGCCCGCGACAACCCGGCCGAGGACGAGAGCTTTCTCGCGCTGATGGGCCAGATCGGCACGCAATTGGGGCGGGTGATCGAGCGTGAGCGCTTCGCCGCCAAGCTGTTCTACGACGCGCTGCACGATCCGCTCACCAACCTGCCCAACCGCGCGCTGTTCCACGACCGGGTGACGCGCGCGCTCGAACGGCGGGCGCGCCAGCCCGATTACCGCGTGGCGGTGCTGTTCCTCGATCTCGACGCGTTCAAGTTCATCAACGACAGCCTTGGGCATCAGGCGGGGGATACCGTGCTGATCGGCACCGCCGCGCGCCTGCGCACCGCGCTTGAGCGCGGCGCTGCCGACCGTGCTGATCCCTGGCCCGAATGGACGCTGGCCCGGCTGGGCGGCGACGAGTTCACGGTGCTGCTCGAAGGCTTTGTCGACGAATGGCTGCCCAAGCGCGTGGCGATGCGGCTGCTCGACTCGCTGAGCGAGGCGCATATCATCGCGGAATCGGAAATCCACAGCGGTGGCAGCATTGGCCTGGCCCATGCGGTGTCCGAATGCGTCACCGCGCTCGATCTGCTGCGCAAGGCCGATACCGCGATGTATGAGGCCAAGGCGCGCGGGCGCGGCCAGGTCGCGGTGTTCGATTCGGTGCTGCGCCAGCGCGCCACGTCGCGGCTCAACACCGAAAACGCGCTGCGCGGGGCGCTGCGGCGCGGCGAGTTCCAGCTCTTTTACCAGCCGATCGTCGATCTCGGCACCGATCGCCTGTCGGGCTTCGAAGCCTTGCTGCGGTGGGAGCGGCGCCCGGGCGAGTTGATTGCGCCGGGTCAATTCATCGACGTGGCCGAGGAAACCGGGCTGATTGTGATGATCGGCAATTGGGTGCTCCGCGAGGCATGCCAGGCAACGGTCGCATGGCACCGCCGCTTCCCTGATCGCAAACCGGTGACGATCAGCATCAACGTCTCGCCGCGCCAGTTCCTGCAACCGGGCTTTGCCGATATTGTGCGCGATACGATTACCGAAACCGGCGTGGCACCCGCGACGGTGTCGCTCGAAATCACCGAGAGCATCGCGATCAGCAATCCCGACCGGGCAGTGCGCATCATGCGCCAGTTGCGCGCGCTCGGGGTACGGATCAGCCTCGATGATTTCGGCACCGGCTATTCGTCGCTCGGCCATTTGCATCGCTATCCGTTCGATACGCTCAAGCTCGATCGCAGCTTCGTTGCCGAAATGGGCGTGGAGCGCGGCAAGGTCGGTCGCGGGATCGTGCGCGCGGTGCTCGATCTGGCGTCGACGATGGACTTGTCGGTGATCGCCGAGGGCCTCGAAACCCCGCGCCAGTGCGAGGATCTGCGGGCAATGGGCTGCACTTATGGCCAGGGCTATTTCTACTCGCGCCCCGTCGACATGGCCGCCGCCGGACGGCTGATCGCGCGCGACGGCTGACCCCGCGTCGCGCGGCCCTTCCCGCGCCGCAACATTTACGCTATGCGCGCGGCCAGCCTTTATCCCTTAGACATATCAGGACACCTTATGAGCCTCCGCAACGTGGCCATCATCGCGCACGTCGATCACGGCAAGACCACGCTCGTTGACCAGCTTTTCCGCCAGTCGGGCACCTTCCGCGACAACCAGCGCGTCGAAGAGCGCGCGATGGATTCGAACGATCTGGAAAAGGAACGCGGGATCACGATTCTCGCCAAGTGCACCTCGATCGAATGGGATGACCATCACGGGCACAAGACGCGGATCAACATCGTCGACACCCCCGGCCACGCCGATTTCGGCGGTGAAGTCGAACGCATCCTGTCGATGGTCGATGGCGTGATCCTGCTGGTCGACGCGGCCGAAGGCGCGATGCCGCAGACCAAGTTCGTGACCGGCAAGGCGCTCGCGCTGGGGCTGCGCCCGATCGTCGTCGTCAACAAGATCGATCGCAGCGATGCGCGCGCGCAGGAAGTGCTCGACGAGGTTTTCGATCTGTTCGTATCGCTTGAGGCGAACGACGATCAGCTTGATTTTCCTGTGCTGTTCGCGTCGGGCCGCAACGGTTACGCGGGCGACAACCCGGACGTGCGCGAAGGCACGCTCGACCCGCTGTTCAACAAGATCGTGGAGCATGTGCCTGCGCCGTCGGCCGACCCCGATGGTCCCTTCAAGTTCCTCGTCACGCTGCTCGACCGCGACAATTTCCTCGGCCGCATTCTGACCGGCCTTGTCTTCTCGGGGTCAGTCAAGACCAATATGCCGATCCACGCGCTCGACCCCGAGGGCAAGATTGTCGAGACCGGCCGCGCGTCGAAGATCATGGCGTTTCGCGGGCTTGAGCGGCTGCCGGTCGACGAGGCCAATGCGGGTGACATCATCTCGATCGCCGGGCTCACCACCGCGACGGTCGCCAACACGATCTGCGACCCCAGCGTCACCGAGCCGCTCCACGCGCAGCCGATCGATCCGCCGACGCTGTCGATGCGCTTTGCGGTGAACGACAGCCCGATGGCGGGCCGCGAAGGCAGCAAGGTGACGAGCCGCATGATCCGCGACCGGCTGTTCCGTGAGGCGGAATCGAACGTCGCAATCAAGGTCACCGAAAGCGACGACCGCGACAGCTACGAAGTTGCCGGCCGCGGCGAACTCCAGCTCGGCGTGCTCATCGAAACGATGCGCCGCGAAGGCTTTGAACTCGGCATCAGCCGTCCGCGCGTGCTGTTCAAGGAAGACGAAAACGGCAACAAGACCGAGCCGTATGAAACCGTCATCATCGACGTCGACGAGGAATATTCGGGCACCGTCGTCGAGAAGATGAACATCCGCAAGGCCGAGATGACCGATATGCGCCCGTCGGGCGGCGGCAAGACGCGCATCACCTTCAGCGCGCCCAGCCGCGGGATGATTGGCTATCACGGCGAATTCCTGTCGGACACGCGCGGCACCGGCATCATGAACCGGCTGTTTGAGAAATATGGCCCCCACAAGGGCAAGATCGAAGGCCGCAAGAATGGCGTGCTGATCTCGAACGGCGCGGGCGAGGCCAATGCCTATGCGCTCGGCCCGCTCGAAGAACGCGGCATCATGATGGTCGCACCGGGCGAAGCGCTCTACGAAGGCATGATCATCGGCGAAAATGCCAAGACCGACGATCTCGAAGTCAATCCGATGAAGGCCAAGCAGCTCACCAACTTCCGCGCGAGCGGCGGCAAGGACGACGCGATCCGCCTGACCCCGCCGTGGCGGCTGACGCTCGAACAGGCGATTGCGTACATCGACGACGACGAGCTGGTCGAAGTAACGCCCAAGTCGATTCGCCTCCGCAAGCGCTACCTCGACCCGAACGAGCGCAAGCGCGCGAGCCGGGCGAAGGCGGCGTAAAAAATTTGTAACGCGCCGTAAGCCCCACATTCTGGCTAATTCAGCCAAAATGCGGGGGTTAGCGATGGAATTGGCGACACGGCTGGCGGAACTCGAAAAGCGAACAGCGCAACACCGTGACCTGTTGCTGACCGAGGAGGCCGCGAAAACGGCTCTGGTCATGCCGTTCCTCCAAGCGCTGGGCTATGATGTCTTCAACCCGTCGGAAGTGATTC
>JAIETY010000112.1 GCA_019744885.1 Sphingomonas sp. | reverse complement strand
AAGTCGGTTGCGGCCGGCATGAACCCGATGGACCTGAAGCGCGGCATCGATCTCGCGGTCGCCAAGGTCGTCGAGGACATCAAGTCGCGCTCGCGCCCCGTGTCGGGTTCGAAGGAAGTCGCGCAGGTCGGCATCATCTCGGCCAATGGCGACACCGTCGTCGGTGAGAAGATTGCCGAAGCGATGGACCGCGTCGGCAAGGAAGGCGTGATCACTGTCGAGGAAGCCAAGGGCCTTGAGTTCGAACTCGATGTCGTCGAAGGCATGCAGTTCGACCGCGGCTACCTGTCGCCCTACTTCATCACCAACCCCGAGAAGATGACGGTCGAGCTTCAGGACCCCTATATCCTGATCCACGAAAAGAAGCTGTCGAACCTGCAGGCGATGCTCCCGATTCTGGAAGCCGTCGTTCAGTCGGGCCGTCCGCTGCTGATCATCGCCGAGGACATCGAAGGCGAAGCGCTCGCCACGCTCGTCGTCAACAAGCTGCGCGGCGGCCTGAAGGTTGCAGCGGTCAAGGCACCCGGCTTCGGCGATCGTCGCAAGGCGATGCTCGAAGACATTGCGATCCTGACCAAGGGCGAGCTGATTTCGGAAGATCTCGGCATCAAGCTCGAAACCGTCACGCTCGCGATGCTCGGCCAGGCCAAGCGCGTCACGATCGACAAGGACAACACCACCATCGTCGATGGTGCAGGCGACCATGACGCGATCAAGGCACGCACCGAAGCGATCCGCGCGCAGATCGAAAACACCACCAGCGATTACGACCGTGAGAAGCTCCAGGAGCGTCTCGCCAAGCTCGCCGGCGGCGTTGCCGTGATCAAGGTCGGCGGTTCGACCGAAGTCGAAGTCAAGGAGCGCAAGGACCGCGTCGACGACGCGCTGCACGCCACCCGCGCAGCCGTTGAAGAAGGCATCGTCCCCGGCGGCGGCACCGCGCTGCTGTATGCAACGCGTGCGCTTGAAGGCATGAAGGGCGCCAACGACGACCAGACCCGCGGCATCGACATCATCCGCAAGGCGCTCTACGCGCCGGTCCGCCAGATCGCGCAGAATGCCGGTCATGACGGTGCGGTGATCTCGGGCAAGCTGCTCGACGGCAACGACCCCGATGTCGGCTTCAACGCGCAGACCGATGTGTACGAGAACCTCGTCACCGCCGGCGTGATCGACCCGACCAAGGTCGTGCGCACCGCACTGCAGGACGCAGCCTCGGTCGCTGGCCTGCTCATCACCACCGAAGCGGCGGTGAGCGAGCTGCCCGAAGACAAGGCACCGGCGGGCATGCCCGGCGGCGGCATGGGCGGCATGGGCGGCATGGACTTCTGATTCTGGACCGGGCGAGCGAAAGCTCGCCCGCACACAAAATCAGAACGGCCGGCGGGGTCGCCAGACCCCGACCGACGAGTCCCGGCTCCGCCGGGACCGCGCCACCCACGAACCTACCAAACCACAGCAAAGGGCCGAGGGAGCAATCCCCCGGCCCTTTCGCTTTTTGTGCAAGCGGGTCAGCCCATCGCTCGCCAACGCACAGCCACGCCGAAGCGGGCTACACCCACGCCCCCAACCGTCACCCCGGCCTCGTGCCGGGGCCCACCAACCCCCAGCCGATCCGGCCAGAGCCATGAGTGCATCGCCGAGCTGCCCCGTAGGCCTCGGCACAAGGCAGGGGTGCCCAGGAAGGTTAGGGCTTTGGCTGCGCGGTCGGCGCGGCGTTCTGCGTGCGGATCTGCTCGCTGATGCGGACGTAGCTCGCAATCGCGTCGCGGCGCTGTATTTCGGCGCGCAGGATCGCCGCAGCGTAGCCAAGCGCCGGTTGTGTCTTCGCTTCGCTGTTCGCTTTCACGAACACTTCGAGCTGACCGGTCGCCAATTCACTCGGTTGACCATACAGGGGCGTGCTACCGACGACAAAACGCAGGTCGGGCGGCAGCCGGTCGTGCAGTTGCACGATGCTGGCCGGACTAAGCTTCAGAGCCCGCAAACGGTCCCCGAAATAGCTGATAAGCCCAAGTGAGCGGGCAAAGTCCATCGCACTCTGACGTTGCGACCTGTATTCCCATTTGAATTTCTGGCTGCAGATGAGGAGATGGGGTAGCCACATGTCGAAGGGAAAATCCGTGTTGCGACTCTCGACCATCTCGCCAGCCGCCTTCGACAGCGATGCACCGGCACGATCCGCAATACATTTCACGCCGTCGGGTACAGCCCCCACTGGCGTTTGGGCCGACGCTTGGGTGGCAGCCAAAAAGCAAGCAATCGGTAACATCCAGCGACGCATGGCACTCCCCCAAATGACCCGCCGTTCGCCGCAGGCATAGATATTCTGCAATTTAGTTACCCCCGGTCAAGCTTCCTGCGTCTGCCGATGCAATCAGGCGTGGATGGCCCTGACCGCGATCCGGCTACATCGGCGCAGGCGATCTCGACTGACCAACCTTCGTCCCCATCCTGAGCCACGAAACATATCCGGGGTGGCTCTATGCCCACAGCGCTGATTACCGGCGCGAGCCGCGGTAACGGTCCTGCGGCTAGCCGCCGACCAACCGAGCCTGAACGAAAGGCTGTTTAAGTCAGTTTGGCGCTCCTAACCGGACAAGCGGCTTCCCAGCATAGTCAGCCAACCAGCCCCCCCTCACCCCCGCAGCATCGCCACCAGCCAGTCATTCACCAGCACATCGATCACCAGATGCACGCGGGGGCTCGCGCCCTCATTGACCGCCGCGTGGGTGTCGCGCAGCCGCAGATACCATAGCTCGCCCGGCGCCATCGGCACTGCCGCGCCACTCAGCATGAAGCGCACCCCCGGATTGGTCGTGATCGGCAGGTGCAGCCGCGCGCGGCCCTGCTCGGCGGCGAGGTCTAGGTCCCGGTGGGGCAGGATCGCCGATCCCAGCCCCAGCCGCATCAACCGCACGCTCTGCACCGGGCAGCACAGCGCTGCCACCGCCGCGCGCATCGCCGGCACGCGCGCCATCAGTGGCGTGTCGACCCACTCGGTCGCGGCCGGGTCGGCGTAGATCAGCCGGATCGGATGCGTCTCCCCCGCTGCCGCGCGCAAGGCCATCGCCGACCAGTCGCCGCGATAATTGTCGGGCACGAAATGCGGCTGCCACGGATCGCGCTCGAGCGTCGCCAGATCGGCACGCAAAGCCTCGGCATCGAAAGCGAGCGGCAAGCGCTTGCGATCGGGCAGCGTGTCGGCATGGGTCGGGGCAAGCGCGTCCATCGCGCGACGCTAAACCCCGCGTCGCCGGGCGACAACTGCCGGGGTCGCGCGCGCCATCAGGCGGCGACTTCGAAAATCCGTTCGGCCATGTGCTTGACGCCCCAGTCGCGCATCGCATGCAGCACCGGTTCGAGCGAGCGCCCATGCGCGGTCAGCCGATATTCGACGCGGGGCGGCACTTCAGCATAGACGCGGCGCTCGACAATGCCATCGGCTTCGAGCTCGCGCAGTTGGTTGGTCAGCATTTTCTGCGTCACCCCGGCCGGGATGCGGCGTCGCAGCTCGTTGAAGCGCAGCATATCGGCTTCGAGCAGGCGGAACAGGATCACCGGCTTCCACCGCCCGCCGACCACCGACAAGGTGGCCTCGACCGAACAACCGAACGGACGATGGACCAATTCTTCAGTATCCATTTTGATAGTACCCCACAAAATCGTGCGTACTCGCGCTTTGGGAATTTAGGCGGATATTGGGGGCGAAACAACTGGAGCCTACCCCCATGAAGCAAATGACCCTGAAGACCTTCGCCCCCGACGCACCTTTCGTCGCGGTTGAGGCAATGCCGCGCCCGATCGGCGCCAATGACGTCCGCATCGCGATCCACGCCGCCAGCATCAACCCGCTCGACACCAAGCAGCGCAGCGGCGCCTATGCCGCCATCGCCAACGACCAGGCAGTGCTCGGGGCCGATGTGGCGGGCGTCGTCACCGAAGTCGGCGCGGCGGTGACGGGCTTTGCCATCGGCGACAAAGTCTATGGCTGTGCCGGGGGGCTTACGGGCCGCGACGGCGCTTATGCCACCGAAATGCTCGCCGATTTCCGGCTGGTGGCGCATGCCCCGCAGTCACTCTCCATGCGCGAAGCCGCTGCGCTGCCGCTCGTCGCCATCACCGCCTGGGAAGCGCTGGTCGACCGCGCGCGCATCAAGCCCGGCGACCTCGTGCTCGTCCATGGTGCCACGGGCGGCGTCGGCCATGTCGGCGTGCAGCTTGCCCGCGCGATGGGCGGCATCGTCCATGCGACGGTCTCGTCCGAGGCAAAGGCGGCCATCGCGCGCGATCTCGGCGCCGATCTGGCCATCAACTACCGCGAGCAGACCGTCGCCGATTATGTCGCGCAAGCGACCGGCGGGCGCGGCTATGACGTGGTGTTCGACACCATTGGCACCGACAATATCCAGCCCTCGATCGAAGCGGTTGGCGACAATGGCAATGTCGTGACGATCGTGTCGGGCGGGGCCAGCGCCGATCTGTCGAACCTGATGCCGCACAATGCCTCGCTCCATGTCGTGTTCATGCTGGTGCCGATGCTGCGCAACCGCGATCTGGAGCGGCACGGCGACATTCTCGCGCGCATTGCCCGGCTGGTCGATGGCGGACGGTTGAGGCCGCTGGTCGATCCCGCACGCTTCACGCTCGACGATGTTGCCGCCGCGCATGCCCACCTCACCAGCGGCAGCGCGATCGGCAAGGTCGTGATCGACATCGCATGACTCCAAAACACCATCAGCGAGCCTTTTGAAATCGGCAAGGCTGGGCTATCGCGGTGGCGATGATCCGCCTTGCCATTTTCGATTGCGACGGGACGCTCGTCGACAGCCAGCACAATATCTGTCGTGCGGTCGAAGAATCCTTTGCCGCCAATGGCCTGGTCGCGCCGCCGCGCAACACCATCCGCCGGATCGTGGGGCTCAGCCTGGTGGAGGCGATGCGGATGCTGCTGCCCGATGCCGACGACGCGCTGCACCGGCGGATCGCACAGGATTACAAGGATGCCTTTTTCGAGCTGCGATCGAGCGGGGCGATGGCCGAGGAACCGCTGTACGACGGCATTGCCGATCTGCTGGCGACGCTGTCGGGCCAGGGGTGGCAGCTTGGCGTGGCGACCGGTAAGTCCGATCGCGGGCTTGCCCATATCCTTGCGCATCACGGCATCGACCGGCATTTCATGACGCTGCAAACCGCCGACCAGCATCCGTCAAAGCCGCACCCCTCGATGATCGAAACCGCGATGGCCGATGCCGGGGCTACCCCCGAAGGAACGGCGATGATCGGCGACACCAGCTTCGACATGGCGATGGCACGCGCGGCGGGGGCGCGGGCGATCGGCGTGGCCTGGGGCTATCACCCGCCCGAAGAGCTTGTCGCGGCCGGCGCGCATCTGGTGGTCGAGCATGTCAGCGCACTCGCCGCCGCGCTGGAGCGGCCATGACCGACGAGGATCGCACGGCGCAGACGCGCTATTACATCATGACGCTGGCGCGGATTTCGGGCGCGGCGGGCGCGGTGTTCGGCATCGTGCTGCTCGCACGCGCAGTCGAATGGCCCGATCAGGCGATCGGCCTGGCGCTTACATTGGCGTCGTTATTCGAAATGGCCGTCGTGCCGCGCGCGCTGGCGGCCCGCTGGAAAAGCCCGCCCGCCCAAAGTTCGTTGGAACCGTGAAGCGTTTCTGGACCGCCGTCGACGTTACCGACGATCAGGGGATCATGCTCGACGGCAAGCCGGTGCGCACGCCGGGGCGCGTGCCGCTGCTGCTGCCGAACGCGGCGCTGGCCGAGGCGGTGGCCGATGAATGGCGCGCAGTGGAAGGCGAAATCGATCCGCGCGCAATGCCGCTGACCGGCCTCGCCAACGCCGCGATCGACCGGATCGCGCCCGATCCGCGCGGCTTCGCCGCTGGCCTCGCCGCTTATGCCGAAAGCGACCTGCTCTGCTACCGCGCCGACAGCCCGGCGACGCTCGTCGCGCGCCAGGCAGCGGCATGGGATCCTTTGCTCGATTGGGCGCGCGCCAACTATGGCGTCGATTTCGTCGTGACGACGGGCATCATGCACCAGCACCAGCCGCCCGCAACAATCGCCCGGCTGCACGACGCGATTGCCGCGCGCGATGCCTTCGAGCTCGCCGCGCTGGCGCCGGTGGTGACGATCAGCGGCTCGCTGGTCGCAGCCCTCGCGCTCGCCGAACGCGCCGCCGAAGCCGAAGCGGTATGGCTCGCCTCGGAACTCGACAGCGAATGGCAGGCCGAACAGTGGGGCGAGGACGATCTCGCCATCCCGGCGCGCAAGGCAAGGCGGCGCGATTATGAGGCGGGGGTGAGGCTGCTGGAGCTGCTGCGCTAACCCAAAACCGTTAGTTTCGAGCGAAGTCGAGAAACGGTTGGTGTCGCTTGCGGCCTGTTTCTCGACTTCGCTCGAAACAAACGGGGTGCATTAGGAAAGCGGTCGGGCCGTTCGACCCCGCCGCTACTTCATCAAATGCCGGATGAACCCGATCAGCCCGGTCTGGCGCGATCGCTTGAGCCGCTCTGCCGCAAGGATCGTCTGCACGTCGCGGAAGCATTGGTCGACATCGTCGTTGACCAGCACATAGTCATAGCCGTCCCAGTGGCTGACTTCGGCGGTCGCGCGGTTCATGCGGGCCTGGATCACTTCAGGCGCATCGGTCGCGCGGCGGATGAGGCGGTCGTTCAGTTCCTCCATCGACGGCGGGAGGATGAAGACGCGCACCACGTCGCCGCCCGCGATCTGGAACAGCTGTTGCGCGCCCTGCCAGTCGATATCGAACAGCACGTCCTTGCCCGCGTCGAGCATCGCGTCGACCTGCGCCTTGGGCGTGCCATAACGCTGGCCGAAGACATGCGCCCATTCGAGGAATTCGTGGTTCGCGACCATCGCGCGAAACCGGTCGAGGCTGACGAAGTGATAATCCTTGCCGTCTTCCTCGCCGGGGCGAATCGGGCGGGTGGTGGCCGATACCGACATGGCGAGATCGGGCTCGGCCTCCAGCAGCATCCGAGCGATCGTCGATTTGCCCGCGCCTGACGGCGACGACAGCACGAACAGCACGCCGCGGCGCTGAAAACCATGGGGGTCGTGGGGTCGGTCCATGCGCGCTAGTGGCGTAGCAGTCGCCGCGCCGTCAAGGGGCGATCAGACCATCGTTTCGGGTCGGACCAGCCGATCGAAGGTCGCTTCGTCGACCAGACCGAGCGCCAGCCCCGCCGCTTTCAGCGTCAGATCATGCGCATGCGCGTGCTTGGCGATCTTGGCGGCATTGTCATAGCCGATCTCGGGCGCGAGTGCGGTGACGAGCATCAGCGAGCGATCGACCAGCTCGGCAATGCGCGCGCGGTTGGGCTCGATGCCCTCAACACAACGCTCGGCGAAGCTCGTCATGCCGGTGGCGAGCAGATCGATCGAGCGCAGCACGTTCGCGGCGATCATCGGCTTGAAGACATTGAGTTCGAGATGCCCCTGCATCCCGCCGACGGTGATCGCCATGTGATTGCCGATCACTTGGGCTGCGACCATCGTCAGCATTTCGCACTGGGTCGGATTGACCTTGCCGGGCATGATCGAGCTGCCCGGCTCATTCTCGGGAAGACGCAGCTCGCCAATCCCCGCGCGCGGGCCGGAGCCGAGCAAGCGGATATCGTTGGCGATCTTGGTGAGAGACACGGCGAGGGTGTTGAGCATGCCCGAGACCAGGACGAGCGCATCGTTCGACGCCAGTGCTTCGAACTTATTGTCGGCGGGTCTAAATGGCTGACCCGTCAACGCTGCAATTTCGCGAGCGACGTCTTCGTCAAAATCTTCAGGCGCATTGAGACCGGTCCCAACCGCCGTACCGCCTTGTGCCAACGCCAGGATCGAACCGCGCGCGTACAGATCGATCCGGTGCCGGTTGGCATAGATCTGGTTGGCATAGGCTGAAAATTCCTGGCCCAGCGTCAGCGGCGTCGCATCTTGCAGATGGGTGCGGCCAATCTTGACGATGTTTTCGAACGCCTTGCTCTTCACTGCCAAGGCATAGCCGAGCGCGTGCATGGCCGGGATCAGCTTGTTCACCACCGCGAGGACCGCCGCAATATGCATCGCGGTGGGAAAGCTGTCGTTCGACGACTGGCTCATGTTGACGTGATCGTTCGGATGCACCGGCGCCTTGCCGCCGCGCGCACCGGTGAGCATCTCGTTGGCGCGACCCGCGATCACTTCGTTGACGTTCATGTTGGTCTGGGTGCCCGACCCCGTCTGCCAGATGACGAGCGGGAACTGGTCATCGAGCTTGCCGGTCGAAACTTCGGCCGCTGCCGCCTCGATTGCGTCGGCGATGTCGGCGGGCAGGCCGTGCGCGCGGTTCACCCGCGCCGCCGCCTGCTTCACGATCGCGAGCGCGTGGATGATCCCGATCGGCATCCGCTCGCGTTCACCGAAAGGGAAGTTGGCAATACTGCGCTGCGTCTGCGCGCCCCAATAGGCGGCGGCGGGGACTTCGATGGGGCCGAACGAGTCGGTTTCGGTGCGGGCCTCACCCGCCACGCTGGTCATCCGTTGAGCGTCAGCAAACCGAAAAAGCCATTGATCTGCCGGAACCGTCGCTGCGCATCGAGCCGCACAACATCGAACCCATCAATCAACTTTGTGCCGTCGATCATGATCGCCCAGTGATAGCGCGCGCAGTCATGGTGGAGGTCAATATCCGATCTCCGCAGCGTTACCGCGCCGGGCCGCGTGCGCTGAAAATCCGCCACCATGTCCAGGAAAGCCTCAAGCCCATGGATTTGGTGAAGCGGATCGGTGAACTCGACATCAGGTGCGACCGCCTGATCGAACAATGTGCGGCGTCGATCCGCATCCCATTCATTCCATCCGGCCAGAAACAGCTCAAAGGATTGCGGGATAGATGCCACCATTATTTTTTCCGCTTGAAATCCACCGACACGACATTCGAGCCATCATCGCGCGGGCCGCCGTCGTTTTCGGCCTCGTCATGCGGTTCGGGCTCGTCAGGGCCATCCGCTGCCTGGAAGCGCAGTTCGAAATTGACCGCCGGATCGTGAAAACCGGTGATCGCCGAATAGGGAATGACCAGCTTCGACGGCACCTGGTTGAAGCTCAACCCCACCGAAAAGCGCGTTTCGTCGACCTTCAGGTCCCAGAATTTATTCTGCAGCACGATCGTCATTTCGTCGGGGAAGCGCTCGATCAGCCGCTTGGGGATGTCGACGCCGGGGACCTGCGTCTTGAAAGTTATGTAGAAATGATGCTCGCCGGGCAGTCCGCCGCCGCCCGCAATCGACCCCAGCACCCGCCCGACGACGGCGCGCAGCGCTTCCTGCACGATTTCGTCATAGGGAATCAGGCTGTCGGGCAAGGCATCACTCATAATGCATTGGACTAGCGCCCCCAGCCCCATCGTCAAGATTGCGCGTCCGCCATCAGCCGCTATGGGAGGGCAATGCGTCGCGCCACTATCTCCCGCACCACCAAGGAAACTTCGATCGACGTGACCGTCGATCTCGATGGCACCGGCCAATATGCCGTGTCGACCGGGATTGGTTTCCTCGATCACATGCTCGAACAGCTTTCGCGCCATTCGATGATCGACATCGATCTGAAAGCGGTCGGCGATCTGCACATCGACCAGCACCACACGACCGAGGATTCGGCGCTCGCGATCGGCGAGGCGGTGGCCAAGGCACTCGGCGACAAGGCCGGCATCCGTCGCTATGGCGACGCGCTGTCGCCGATGGACGAGACGCTGACGCGCGTCGCGCTCGACATTTCGGGGCGGCCTTATCTGGTGTGGAAGTCGTCCTTCTCGACCACGCGGCTGGGCGAGATGGATACCGAGTTGTTCGAACATTGGTTCCACAGCTTCGCGCAGACGGCGGGGCTGACGCTCCATGTCGAGACGCTCTACGGCCACAACAATCACCACATCATCGAAAGCGCGTTCAAGGGCCTCGCCCGCGCGCTTCGCACCGCCGTCGAAATCGACCCGCGCAAGCCGGGAGCGATCCCTTCGACCAAGGGCGTGCTCTAGCGATGGCGGAGCGAATCGCGCTGATCGATTACGGCGCGGGCAATCTCCACTCGGTCGCGAACGCGCTGAAGGCGGCGGGCGCGGGGACGGTCGAGATCACGTCGAACGCCGCCGTGGTCGCAGTCGCCGACCGGATCGTGCTGCCGGGGGTCGGCGCGTTCGGCGCGTGCTCGTCCGCCTTGCGCGCGCTGCCGGGGATGACCGAGGCGATGACGGTGCGCGTCATCGGCGGCGGCATCCCGTTCCTCGGCATTTGCGTCGGCATGCAGCTAATGGCCGATCGCGGGCTGGAATTCGGCACGCATCCGGGGCTTGGCTGGATTTCCGGCGAAGTCGCGCTGATGGAACCGGCGGACGCCGAGACCAAAATCCCGCACATGGGCTGGAACGACGTGGTCCCCGCCAAACCGCATCCGCTGATCGAGCCGGGCGAGGCCTATTTCCTGCACAGCTATGCGTTCAGCGGCGGCGACGTGGTCGCGACGACCGCGCATGGCGGGCCCGTGGTCGCGGCGATTGGGCGGGCGAATATGCTCGGGGTGCAGTTTCACCCGGAGAAGAGCCAGCGGTACGGGCTGGCGCTGCTGGAGAGGTTTTTGAAATGGAAGCCGTGATCTCAAAATTCTCCCTGAGCTTGCTCGGGGAGGGGGACCGCGCGCTTCTTCAGCGCGTGGTGGAGGGGGTGGGCGGCAAGCGACCCGCTGGCGGAGTCCCCCCTCCGTCAGCCTTCGGCTGCCACCTCCCGCGGACGAGCTGGGGGAGGAATTGATGACCCTCATCGTCTTCCCCGCGATCGACCTCAAGGCCGGGCAGGTCGTCCGCCTCGCCGAGGGCGATATGGACCGCGCGACGGTGTATGGCGACGATCCCGCCGCGCAGGCGATGCTCTTCGCGGGTCAAGGCGCCGAGCATCTTCACGTCGTCGATCTCGACGGCGCGTTTGCGGGTGATTCGGTCAATGGCGAAGCAGTGAAGGCGATCGTCGCGCGCTTCCCCGGCCATGTCCAACTCGGCGGCGGCATCCGCACGCGGGCGAGCATCGAGCGCTGGTTCGACCTCGGCGTGGCGCGCGTCGTGATTGGCACCGCCGCGCTCGACAACCCCGAGCTGGTGCGCGAAGCCGCGCGCGATTTCCCGGGCGGCATCGTGGTCGCGGTCGATGCCAAGGACGGCATGGTCGCGACCAAGGGCTGGGCCGATGTGTCGACCACCAGCATCATCGATCTCGGCCGCCAGTTCGAGGATGCGGGGGTTGCAGCGCTGCTGTTCACCGATGTCGGGCGCGATGGCTTGCTCAAGGGCGTCAATATCGAAGCAACGGTCGACCTCGCCCGCGCGGTCGACATTCCGGTGATCGCGAGCGGCGGGGTGAAGGGGATTGCCGACATCCATATGCTCGCGCTGCACGCGAGATCAGGGATCGAAGGCGTGATTACCGGCCGCGCGCTGTACGACGGGCGGCTCGATCTGGCGGTGGCACTAGAAGTGGCGCGGGCGGCGTGAGGGCGGGCAAGACCTTAAGCCCCTCCCCTTCAGGGGAGGGGTTGGGGTGGGTCCTCGCCACGGGCGACGCGCTCGCTGAGACACGCCCCACCCCCTGCCCCTCCCCTGAAGGGGAGGGGTTTAGGAGATGACCGTCCGCGCGCGCGTCATCCCGTGCCTCGACGTTGCGGGTGGCCGCGTCGTCAAGGGCGTCAACTTCGTCGATCTGCGCGACGCCGGCGATCCGGTCGAGCAGGCGCGCGCCTATGACGCGGCTGGGGCGGACGAGCTCTGCTTCCTCGACATCACTGCGAGCCATGAAGCGCGCGGGACGATCATCGATGTCGTCCGTCGCACGGCGCAGGTGTGCTTCATGCCGCTCACCGTCGGCGGCGGGGTGCGCACAGCGGAAGATGCGCGCGCGCTGCTGCTCGCGGGCGCCGACAAGGTCGCGGTCAATAGTGCCGCCGTCGCGCGGCCGGAAATCGTCGCCGACATCGCTGATCGCTTCGGCAGCCAGTGCTGCGTCGCTTCGGTCGATGCGCGGCAAGTCGCCGAGGGGCGCTGGGAAGTCTTCACCCACGGCGGGCGGCGCGCAACCGGCATCGACGCGGTCGCGCATGCGCTGCGGCTCGCCGAGCTTGGCGCGGGCGAGTTGCTGATCACCTCGATGGACCGCGACGGCACGCGCGGCGGCTATGACCTCGCCCTCATTCGCACGATCGCCGATCGGGTGCGCGGGCCCGTGGTGGCATCGGGCGGCGTTGGCGGGCTCGCCGATCTGGTCGCGGGCATTACCGAGGGGCATGCGAGCGCGGTGCTCGCCGCGTCGATCTTCCACTTCGGCGAAGCGAGCATCGCCGACGCGCACCGCGCGCTGGCGGCGGCAGGCGTGCCTGTGCGCACGCCGATCGCATAAGCACGGCCTTAACCCGTGCCGATTAAGCTGGCGCCATGCTGGAACTCACCGCCGTCACTGCCCACTCAGGCGTCGCGCACCCGCGCACCGCGCCCGAACTGTCGGACATCGCGCTGTTCGTGATGGCAGCGGCGGGCGTGTGGTTCGTCCGCCGCGCGCTGCGCCGCCGCTTCGCCAAGGCCCGCGCCGCCAAGGATTGACGCGCGCGCGCGGCTGGGCCAGCCAATCGCGATGGCCGAAGACTTCCTCACCACCCTCGAATCGGTGATCCGCAGCCGCCAAGGCGCGGACCCGACGACGAGCTATACCGCCAAACTCTTCGCCGCCGGTCGCGCGAAAATCGCGCAGAAAGTCGGCGAAGAAGCCGTCGAAACGGTGATCGCCGCGATCGCCGAGGATCGCGACGCGCTGGTCGGCGAAGCGACCGATCTGATGTTTCACCTGCTCGTGCTGCTCGCCGATGCGGGCCTCAGCCTTGACGACATCCGCGCCGAAATGCGCCGCCGCGAAGGCGTGTCGGGGATTGATGAGAAGGCGGCGCGCAAGACTTGACCCCCTCCCGCTTGCGGGAGGGGTCGCGGGTGGGCCTTCTTTGCGAGCGATAGCCAGGCCATCCCCACCCCTAGCCCCTCCCGCAAGCAGGAGGGGGACTTGGAGCCAGCCATGCCGATCGACGCCACCCAGCCCTATGACGACCAGAACATCTTTGCCAAAATCCTGCGCGACGAAATCCCGTCGAAGCGCGTCTACGAAGACGATTTCGCCGTCGCCTTCCACGACATCAACCCGCAGGCACCGACGCATATCCTGGTGATCCCGCGCGGAGCCTATGTGAGCTGGGACGATTTCAGCGCGCGCGCCTCAGACGCCGAGATCACCGGCTTCGTCCGCGCGGTCGGCGAAGTCGCGCGCGCCGCCGGGCTGGTTGCGCCGGGATACCGCTTGCTCGCCAACACCGGGCTCGATGCGCATCAGGAAGTCCCACACCTGCACGTCCATATCTTTGCCGGGCGCCCGCTCGGGCCGATGCTGATGCGATAGGGGATTGCGCGAGGGAGATTTGCGACTAGGCTTTACGGCTTCCAAGCATTTCCGCCGCGCAAACGCGGGGCAAAGGGGACTAGCAACAATGGCATCACGTCCGAAACCGGACTTCTTCACGCGCATGTGGGGCCGCAAGACGCTCGCGCAGGTGCAACGTGAGACACAGACGAGCGAATTAAAGCGCACACTGGGTTCGTGGAACCTGCTGCTGCTCGGCATTGGCTGCATCATCGGCGCGGGCATTTTCGTGCGCACCGGCAATGCCGCCGCGCTGCATGCCGGGCCGGCGGTGCTGCTGTCGTTCGTTGTCGCGGGCATCGTCTGTGCCTTTGCCGGTCTGTGTTATGCCGAGCTTTCCTCGACACTGCCCGTCTCAGGCTCTGCCTATACCTATAGCTATACCACGCTCGGCGAATTCGCGGCGTGGATCATGGGCGCCTTGCTGTTGCTCGAATATGGTCTCGCGGCATCGGTCGTCGCGGTCGGTTGGTCGGGGTATGTCGTCAGCTTGCTCGGCGATTTCGGCATCGTGATCCCGCCCGCGATGACTGGCCCGACGGGCTATCCGATCCTGAAGGATGGCGTCCCGGTGCTTATCAATGGCGTACCCGGCATTTACGATTTCAACCTGCCCGCGTTCCTGATCTGCGGCGTGCTCGCGACCTTGCTCGTGATCGGGGTTTCTGAAAGCGCCAAGGTCAACAACGCAATCGTCGCGGTCAAGGTTACCGTGATCCTCGCGTTCATCGTGATCTGCGGCTACACTGTTCTCGCCGATCTGCCGGCGCGCATCGCGGCCAACTGGACCCCGTTCATCCCGCCCGCCGAATCCGGTGAAGGCCATTTCGGTGTCGGTGGCATCCTGCGCGCCGCCTCGATCGTGTTCTTTGCTTATATCGGCTTCGAAGCTGTCTCCACGGCGGGGCAAGAGGCCAAGGACCCGAAGAAGGACATGCCGTTCGGCATCATCGGCAGCCTCGTCGTCTGCACGGTGCTCTACATGCTTGTCGCCGCCGTGCTGACGCTGATGGTCAACTACAAGTCGCTCAACGTGCCCGATCCGGTGGCGGTCGCGGTCGACAGCATGGGCCCGCAATGGGCGTGGTTCGCGGGCGTCATCAAGGCCGGTGCCATCATCGGCCTCACCTCCGTCGTGCTCGTGTTGATGTACGGCCAGACGCGCATCATCTACACGATGGCGCGCGACGGTCTGCTGCCGCGCGTGTTTTCCGCCATCCATCCCAAGTTCAAGACCCCGTGGATCAACACTCTGACCGTGGGGCTGGTGGTCGCGATCGCGGCGGGATTTTTCGACATCAACATCCTGGGCGATCTGACCTCGGTCGGCACGCTGGCGGCCTTCGCGATCGTCTGCCTGACGGTGATCTGGCTGCGTTCCACGGCACCTGATTTGCCGCGCGGTTTCCGGGTCCCGCTCGGCCCGGTTCTGCCGGTGCTCGGCATCTTGTCGTGCCTTTGGCTGATCTCGGCCATCGAAGCCAAGGTGCTGTGGTTCTTCGCTTATTATTCGGCAGCCGCGGTGGTGGTGTACTTCGCCTATGGCATCCACTTCAGCCGGTTGCAGCAGGATCAGGACGAAATGCCCGGGCCTGATCTGGGCGAATTCCCAGGGCCGGTCGTCGGCTGAACGCCGAAACGCGACAGCAAAAGGGCCGGGGGATCACTCCCCCGGCCCTTTTTTCATGCTCAGCGTGCAGCGCAGCTCAGGCGACCGCCGCGCCCAGCTTTTCCGCCACCAGCGCCTTCAGGTCGACCATCGGCCGCGCGCCGACGTGGCTGATGATTTCGGCCGCGCAAATCGCGCCGATGCGCAGCGAGTCGACCAGGCTCATGCCCTGCGCCTGACCGTGCAGGAAGCCCGCCGCAAACAGGTCGCCCGCGCCGGTGGTATCGACGACGCGCTCGATCGGCTCGGCGGCGACCGTCGCGGTCTCGCCCAAGCGAATGGCGAGCGCGCCCTTTTCGCTGCGGGTCACCACCAGCAGCGGTACTTGCGCTGCGATCCGGTGGAGCGCCTGCTGGAAATCCTCCTCATTGGCGAGCGCCAGCAGCTCATTTTCATTGGCGAACAGGATGTCGATCAGCCCATCGGCCAGCAACTGACGGAAATCGTCGCCGTGGCGCGAAATGCAGAACACATCGGAGAGCGTGAAGGCGACCTTGCGCCCCGCCGCCCGAGCAAAATCAATCGCGGCGCGCATTGCCGCACGCGGCTCTTCGGGGTCCCAGAGATAGCCTTCGAGATAGAGGATCGCGCCCGATTCGATCAGCCCACGGTCGAGCGCGCGGGCGGGCAGGAACTGCGACGCGCCGAGGAACGTGTTCATCGTCCGCTGGCCGTCGGGCGTGACGAGGATCAGGCAGCGCGCGGTCGACGGATCGCCCTCACGCGCTGCCGTATCAAACACCACGCCGGTCGCGCGGATATCGTGCGCGAAGACTTCGCCGAGCTGGTCTTTGGCAACCTGGCCGATGAAGCCGGTCTTGCCGCCCAGCGCCGCGATCCCGGCGACGGTGTTCGCGGCCGATCCGCCGCTGGCTTCGGTGCCCGGGCCCATCTTGGCATAAAGCGCATCGGCTTCGGCGGGTGAGAACATCAGCTGCATCGACCCCTTGGTCATGCCTTCGGCAGTGATGAACGCATCATCGGCATGCGCGAGCACGTCGACGATGGCATTGCCGATCGCGACGACGTCGAGGGTCGGGTCGGTGCTGGGTGCGGTCACGGGGGTCTCCTGAAGATTGCGTGCCCGCCGCCTATCGCTGTGCGCGACAATCCGCAACCGGGGCGCGGTCGATGCGGGACGACGGGGTTGCCGTTTGCCGCCGGGCGTGCTGCTAGAGGGGGCATGCTGAGGCGGGGGACCACCTTCGATCCGTTCGTGCTGAGCTTGTCGAAGCACCGCCCTTCTTCAATCCCGCCGGTGGAAAAGAAGGACGGCCCTTCGACAAGCTCAGGGCAAACGGTTGGGACTTGGAGACCTCAATCTTAGGTCGTGCCATGGGGGATGGAAGTTGAAGCGAATATTGTCTGCTGCTCTCGCTGCAATGCTCGGCGGCTGCTCGACGAGCAGTGTGGCCCCGCCCGTCGCGCGCGCCGCCCCCGTGCCGATCCCCAGCGCACCGCTGCCGCGCGTCGGGCTCGAACGCGTGCTGGGACAGAATGAACGCGCGCTGATCACGCTGTTCGGCAAGCCCGATGCCGATGTCACCGAAGGGGCGGCGCGCAAGCTGCAATTTGCGAGCGGCATTTGCGTGCTCGACGCCTATCTCTATCCCAAAGGCTCGGGCGCGCCGGTGGTTACGTATGTCGACGCGCGCCAGACCAATGGCAGCCCGATCGACCGCGCGTCATGTGTTGCTGCGCTCACCCGCCGCGGCGGGGGCAAATAGCCGCGCGAGCGCCCACGCCGCCGCTTCGCGGATGACGTCAGACGGATCATCGGCCAAGGCACGCAGCGGATCGACCAGCGCCACGTCGCCGCTGTTGCCCGCCGCAATCGCCGCATTGCGCACCATCCGGTCGCGCCCGATGCGCTTGATCGGCGAACCGGCAAACACTTCCCGAAACGCTGAATCATCGAGCGCCAGCAAGTCGCCGAGTGCGGGCGCGGTCAATTCCGCGCGGGGCAGGAAAGCGCGATTGGCGGCGGCAGCCTCGGCGAATTTGTTCCACGGGCAGACCGCGAGGCAATCGTCGCAGCCATAGATCCGATTGCCGATCCCGTCGCGAAGCTCAAGCGGGATCGGCCCCTTATGCTCGATCGTCAGATAGGAAATGCACCGCCGCGCATCGAGCCGATAGGGGGCGGGAAAGGCGTCGGTCGGGCACGCACGCTGGCAAGCGTCGCACGATCCGCACCGGTCGCGTCCGGGTGTATCGCTTGCCAGATCGAGGGTGGTGTAAATCGCCCCAAGGAACAGCCAGCTCCCATGATCCCGGCTCACCAAATTACTGTGCTTGCCCTGCCACCCCAGCCCCGCTGCCTCGGCCAGCGGCTTTTCCATCACCGGGGCGGTGTCGACGAAAACTTTCAGATCGCCGCCCGCCTCGGCGACGATCCAGCGCGCGAGCGCCTTGAGCGCGCGCTTGACGATATCGTGATAATCGCCGCCCTGCGCATAAACCGAAATTCGCCCCCGCACCCCCTCCCCCGCCAGGGCAAGCGGATCGACACCGGGGGCATAGCTCATGCCGAGCGCAATCACGCTGCGCACCTCGGGCCACAACCCTGCGGGCGAAGCACGTTCCCCGGCGCGCGCCTCCATCCAGATCATCTCGCCATGCATGCCCTCGGCGAGCCACGCCCGTAGCCGCTCGCCCGCGCGCGGCGCCGCATCGGCAGGTGCAATCCCGCACGCGGCAAAGCCAAGCTCAACCGCTTTCGCTTTCAGCTGCTGTGCGAATGGCTTGTCTTTGTTCATCCTTGCCCGCTAGGTCTGATCGCCGTGGGTCGGTCTTTCCGCATCGCCCCTACCCCGTTTGGGCTGAGTTTGTCGAAGCCCCGTTCTTTTTGTGCCGCGCGGCGCGGAAGGACGGCCCTTCGACAAGCTCAGGGCAAATGGCTCTGAAGCGAGAGGTTGTGCGTGAACAATAATCTGGCGATCAGCGCCACCGGCCTCGTCAAGCGCTTCGGCGATCGCCGCGTCGTCGACGGCGTCGATATCGCGGTGCCCAAGGGCATGATCTATGGCGTGCTCGGCCCCAATGGCGCGGGCAAGACCACGACCTTGCGCATGCTGCTCGGCATCATCGAGCCCGACGAAGGGAGCCGGACCTTGCTCGACCGCGCGATCCCGCGCGAGGCGAGCGACAGCGTCGGCTATCTGCCCGAAGAGCGCGGGCTCTATCCGGCGATGAAGGCGCGCGAGGCAATTGCCTTCATGGGCGCCCTGCGTGGGCTCGACCTGAAGATCGGCCGCAAACGCGCCGACGGGTTGCTCGAAGCCGCCG
This sequence comes from Sphingomonas sp., assembly GCA_019744885.1. Classification (GTDB taxonomy): domain Bacteria; phylum Pseudomonadota; class Alphaproteobacteria; order Sphingomonadales; family Sphingomonadaceae; genus Sphingomonas. The sequence continues at coordinate 1,875 of JAIETY010000112.1, read as the reverse complement.
GGCTTGGCCATGCCGGGGACACCAAGATCCGCAAATTGTCGAAGGGCATGGCGCAACTCGTCCAGCTCTGCGGATCGGTCGTCCACCAGCCCGAATTGCTCGTGCTCGACGAGCCCTTTTCCGGGCTCGACCCGGTCAATCAGGAGCGATTGGAAGCGCTGATCCGCGCCGAACGCGATCGCGGCGCCACCGTGCTGTTCTCGACCCACATCATGGGCCACGCCGAGCGGCTGTGCGACCGGCTCGCGATCATTGCGGGCGGCAAGCGCCGGTTCGAAGGCACTGTTGCCGAAGCGCGCGGCATGCTGCCGTTCAAGGCGCATTACGTCCCGCATCACGAAGGCGACGGCCTGCGCGCGCTGTTGCCCGCCGATGCCGAACGCACCCATGAAGGCTGGACCTTCACCATGCCCGATGCCGGAATAGAGGCACTGCTGATGCAATTGATCGAGGCCGGTTACGGCATTTCGGGGCTGTCGATCGAACGGCCCAGCCTGCACGACGCCTTCGTCCGCATCGTCGGCCGCGACGCGCTGGAGTCCGCCGCATGAGCACCAGTAATCGCGGGCGGTTGATCCGCCAGACCCTGACGATCGCGCGGCGCGATTTCACCGCGACGGTCTTCACGCCGCTGTTCCTGCTGTTCCTGCTGTCGCCAATGATCATGATCGCCTTCGGCGTGGTCGGCGGGCTCGGCGGCGCGACGCTCGCGCGCGGATCGGGCGACAAGGTGCAGATCATTGCCCTCGCCAGCCCCGATCAAGCCCCCGCGCTGCTGGCCGCCGACAAGCGGCTGCGCGCGATCTTCCGCCGCAGCGACGCGCCGCCGCCGCTCAAGCTCGAGACCCCGGGGGCTGATCCGCAAGCGCAGGCGCGTGCGGCATTTGAAGGACGCGATATCGATGTGTCCGCCGTACTCTACGGCCCGCTCGACCACCCGCAAATCCTCTATGGCGCGGCAGGGGTGCGGGCATCCGATTATCTCGCGACGCTCGCCGACACGGTGCTCCGCGACCAAAAGCTTGGCGACAAACCGCTGAGCGTCGCCACCAAGACCTCGATCGTCCGTACCAAGGCTTCGCGATCAGGGCGCAACCAATCGGCTTTCCTCGCGGTCACGGGCATTTTCTTCCTGACGTTATTCCTCTCGGGCCAAGCGGTCGGGACGATGGCAGAGGAACGCAGCAACAAGGTGATCGAGATTCTCGCCGCCGCGGTGCCGCTCGAATCGGTGTTTCTGGGCAAGCTGCTCGGCATGTTTGGCGTCGCGGTGTTGTTCGTCACCTTCTGGGGCACCTTGCTCAGCCAGGTCGGGCGATTCCTGCCCGGCGGCGGCGCGGGTCTGGCCGAACTGGCCCCAGCCGTCGGCATGCCGGTGTTCGTGCTGCTGTTCTGCGGCTATTTCACCATGGCCTATATGCTGCTCGGCGCGGTGTTCCTCAGCGTCGGCGCGCAGGCGCAGACGATGCGTGAAATCCAGATGCTGTCGCTGCCGATCACCATTGTCCAGATGGCGATGTTCGGGCTCGCGTCGGCCGCCGCTGCCGATCCGGGCAGCAGCATCGCGACGATCGCCGAAGTCTTCCCGCTCAGCTCGCCCTTCGCGATGGCCGCACACGCCGCCAACAAGCCCGAGGTCTGGCCGCATCTGCTCGCGCTCGCCTGGCAAGCCCTGTGGGTCGCGATCACCATCTGGATCGGCGCAGGCGCGTTCCGGCGCGGGGTGCTCAAATCGGGTAGCGGCCGCAAAGGGCTGATGGCGCGTTTCGCCCGCCGCTGACCGCAACGCCTATTGACATCAATGTCAGTTGGTAGTGTCTTACCGACATAAGGGACTCTGGAGGGAGAGGCGACGATGGCGACACTTGCGCAGGA
>JAIETY010000114.1 GCA_019744885.1 Sphingomonas sp. | reverse complement strand
CCCCTGCGGCAAACCGAACAGCCGGTGGAACAGATCGGGCAGCCAGCTCAGCATGAAGAACCACACCTGATCCGACAGGAGTTTCGCGAGCGCGAGCGCGAGTACCTTGCGATCACGCAGCAGCGTGCCCCACGCGATCGGCGCGGGCTCGGCGCCGTCGGTCGCTACCGGCTGGACCCGCACCGCGAACCAGACGGCCACCCACACCAGCCCGAGCCCGCCTGCGATCAGGAATGCCGCGCGCCAGCCGAACGCCAGCGCGAGCGCCGGGATCGCCAGCGGCGTCACGATCGCGCCGATGTTGGGCGCGGTATTGCCGACGCCAAGCGCAATCGAGCGCTCCTTCTGCGTGAAATAGGTTGCTGCCGATTTGACTGCCGCCGGGGTGCCGATCGATTCTGCGGCGCCCAACACCACCCGCGCCAAGACAAAACCGACCACGCCGGCCGCAAAGGCATGCGCCATCCCCGCCAGACTCCACACTGCCACGCCGATCGCGAAGCCCAGCCTTAAGCCGACGCGATCGATGAACCAGCCGGTGCCGAGAAACGCCACCGCTGCCGAGAATTGAAAGGCCGACACCATATTGGCGTAATCGCCGTCGGACCAATGATATTCGGCCTCGAGCGTCGGCTTGAGCAGCGCCAATATCTGGCGATCAACATAGTTGAGCATGATCGCGAAGAACACCATCGCCACGATCACCCAGCGCGTTGCGCCGCTTCTGCCTGTCACGTCGTGCCTCTCCCGGCTTGCTTTGCGATAACGTTGTCATACCGGGCGCATCCCGGCTAGCCCTTTGCCGCACAGCCGATAAAAGGCGGGGCGATAGAAGGCAGGCAATGGAGCCGATGCAAGCAAAACCCGATCCGCGCCCGTTGCCGATGGCCGCCGACCTCTATGGCGATATCGAGCCGAGCCCCAAGGCGAGCTGGCGCGGCTATCTGCCGGGCTTGCTGGTGGTCGGCGCGGGCACGCTCGCGGCGGGGTTTATTTCGGATCATTATGGCGCGCCGCTGACGCTCATGGCGCTGCTGATCGGGCTCGCGCTCAATTTCCTGAGCGATGATGCACGATTGAGCGCGGGGCTTGCGCTCGCGTCGCGGTCGCTGCTGCGTTGGGGGATCGTGCTGGTCGGCGTGCGCGTGACCTTTGGGCAAATCGCCGCGCTCGGCCCGGTCGCCTTGCTGGCCGTGGTGACGATCGTCGCGCTGGTGATCGGCACGGGGCTGCTCGTCGCCAGGCGGCTGGGGTTCAGCGATGCCTTTGGCGTGCTGGCGGGCGGGGCGGTGGCGATTTGCGGCGCGTCGGCGGCGCTTGCACTCGCGACGACACTCGGCGAGCGGCGCATCAACCAGGGCCAGCTCACGCTGGTGCTGGTCGGCATTTCGGCGATGAGCGCGGCGGCGCTCGTCCTCTATCCAATTTTTGCGCATCTGCTGGCGCTCAGCGATTTGAAGGCCGGGTTCATGCTCGGCGCGTCGATCCACGATGTCGCGCAAACCTTGGGCGCGGGCTATGCCTATTCGCCCGGCGCTGGCGAAATCGCCGCGATCGTCAAGCTGACGCGGGTTGCGTTGCTTGCGCCGGTGCTGGCGGTGGTGGCGCTGTTCTTCCGGCCCGATGGCGTGGGGGCCAAGCGTCAGGGCGTGCCGTGGTTCGTGATCGGCTTTTTCGCGCTCGCGGGCGTCAATTCGTTCGGGGTGATCCCGGTCATTGCCGCCAGCGTCGCCGAACGGCTCGCCACCGCAATGCTCGCCTGCGCCGTGACCGCGACCGCGATCCGCTCGCCGATGCGGCAATTGACCGAAGGCGGGCCCAAGCCGCTGCTGGTGATCCTCGCGGCGACCCTGCTCGCGCTCGCGCTGGCGACCGGCGCGGCGCTGTGGGTGATTGGGCGCTAACCCATCGGCGGCGCCGTCGATCCGCGCACCACCAGTTCATAGCCAAGCTCACGGCGTTCGACCGCCGCCCCGGCGGGGCGCAGCAGCAGATCGGCGGCGGCATAGGCCATCTGCCGCATCGGCTGGTGGATGGTGGTCAGCGGCGGCCAGACCACGCGCGATATGGCGGTATCGTCGAAGCCCGCGATCGACAGCGCTTCGGGCGCGCGCACGCCGAGCCGGTGCGCCGCCGCCAGTGCACCCGCCGCCATGTCGTCGCTTGCCGCGAAGATCGCGGTTGGCGGCGATGGCAGTGCGAGCAGTGCCTCGGCTGCGCTCGCTCCGGAAGTGAAATAGTAATTGCCGGTGCGGATCAGGGCCGGATCGACCGCGATCCCGCTGGCCCGCATGGCATCGAGATACCCCGTCGTCCGCTGCGCGCTCGCAGCAAAGGCTGGGTCGCCGCTGATATGCGCAATCCGGCGATGGCCAAGGTTGATCAGATGCTGCGTCACATCGGCGGCGGCGCGCGCATTGTCGATGAAGGTCGACGATGTCAGCATCACATCGAACCCCGGTGACACCCGCACGAAGGGAACGCTGCGGGCCGACAGCAGATCGAGCACTTCGACACAATCGCTGGCCGGTGGGGTGAGGATGAGCCCGTCGATCTGGATCGAATCGATCAGGCTTTCGATCTCATCGAGCAGCTTCGACGATTGCCGGTCATAGGGTTGCGCAATCATTCGCACGCCAGCCTCTTCGCACCGATCGCGAATGCCCGATTGCATTTCATAGACATAATAAGGCGACGGATTGTCGCAGATCAGCGCGATCTGGAACGAACGCCGCCCGGCCAGCACCCGTGCCGCGCTGCTCGGACGAAAGTTAAGCCGCTCGACCACGGCGGTGACCCGCGCGCGCGTTTCGGCACCGACATATTTCTCGTTGTTGAGCACGCGCGACACGGTTTTGATCGACACCCCGGCTTCGCGCGACACATCTTTGATCGTCACCCGCAAGTCGCTGCCCCCCAGTGTCTTGGCTCGCCATGCCGATGTGGCGAAGGAGAGCGCGCGCGTCCAGAGGCTTGCGGCTAGTGCATTATTCGAGTAATACGCTTGGCCTTCCCCGACCGGGCAGGTAAAGCGAGCGTGATGCGAACCGGGTTCTTCGATTTCCGCCACCGCGACGCGCCCGACGAAGCGCCGCCGCTCGAGCTGACCGGGGGCCTGCCGCCACCCGACGGTCAGGCGTGGATCGACGACGATCCCGCCGATTTCGAGGACGAAGGCGCGGCGCTCGCCCCGCCACCGCGCAGGCGATCGCGCTGGCGTTGGGTGATGCGCGGACTCGCGGCGCTGATCATTCTGTTCTTCATTCTCGTCGGCTGGCTGGCGATCACTGCACCGCTCTCAAAATCGCTTGAGCCGATCACCCCGCCGAGCATCACCTTGCTCGCCGCCGACGGCAAGACGCCGATTGCGCGGCGCGGCGCCACGATCGGCAAACCCGTCGATGTGAAGAAGCTCCCCAAGCATGTGACCGAAGCCTTTATCGCGATCGAGGATCGGCGTTTCTATCGCCATTGGGGCGTCGATCCCTGGGGGATTGCCCGCGCGATGGCGCATAATCTCGCGGCGCGCAGCATGCGCGAAGGCGGCAGCACGATCACGCAACAGCTTGCCAAGAACGCCTTCCTCGATTCGGACCGGACGGCGGGTCGCAAGCTGCGCGAAATGCTGATCGCCTTCTGGCTCGAAGCCTGGCTGAGCAAGGACGATATCCTGTCACGCTATCTGTCGAACGTCTATTTCGGCGACAATGCCTATGGCCTGAGTGCCGCCGCCAAACATTATTTCAGCACGACGCCTGACAGGCTGACGGTCGCGGAAGCGGCAATGCTTGCAGGCCTCGTCAAGGCGCCCTCGCGACTGGCGCCGACCGGCAATCTGGAGGGCGCGCGCGCGCGGCAGAAGCTTGTTGTCGGGGCGATGGCCGATGTCGGTTTCCTGACCAAGCGCGAGGTTGCCGATGTCGGCCCTGCTCGATTGCGCGTCGATCGCGTCGCACCGCTGCCCAATGGCTCCTATTTCGCCGATTGGGTGCTGCCCGCAGCACGCGACCAAGCCGGGGCAATCAGTGCCGAGACGCAAGTGACGACGACGCTCGACGCCCGGCTCCAGCGCGCCGCCGAGCGTGCGGTGCGGCGATCGGGGCTGCGGAAAGCACAAGTCGCGATCGTCGCGATGCGCCCCGACGGCCGCGTTGTCGCGATGGTCGGCGGCAAGGCCTATGGCGACAGCCCGTTCAACCGCGCGACCCAGGCCCGGCGTCAGGCGGGGTCGGCGTTCAAGCTGTTCGTCTATCTCGCCGCGTTGCGCAGCGGGCTGACTCCCGACTCAATCGTGCTCGACGAACCGGTGACGATCAGCGGCTGGAGCCCGAAGAACAGCGACGGCAGATATCGCGGCGAAATCACCCTGCGCGATGCGTTTGCGCGCTCGTCGAACGTCGCGGCTGCGCGGCTGACGCAGCAGGTCGGCGTCAAGCAAGTCATTCAGGCCGCGCGCGATCTGGGCATTTCGACGCCGCTGCCGAGCGAAGCCACGATCGCGCTCGGCACCGCCAACACGTCGCTGCTCGAACTGACCGCAGCCTATGCGTCGGTCGCGGCGGGTGCCTATCCGGTGCGCCCGCACGGTCTCGACGCGCCACAGGAACGCAGCTGGATGGACTATCTCGGCAATCGCTCGCGCAGTTTCGGCAGCCGCACGCAGGACGAGTTGAAGACGCTGCTGAGTGCCTCGATCAACGAGGGCACCGGGCGGCAGGCCGCGCTCGACATCGAAAGCTTCGGCAAGACCGGCACCAGCCAGGATAACCGCGATGCGCTGTTCATGGGTTTTGCCGGGGATCTGGTGGTCGGCGTGTGGGTGGGCAATGACGACAATTCGCCCAATCCGGGGCTGTCGGGGGGCGGCATTCCGGCGCGGATCTGGCGCGATTTCATGACCAGCGCACTCGGCGTCGGCGCGAAGGAGACAGCGCCCGTCGTCGTCGATCCCGATGCGGTCGACATGCCCGACCCGGTTGGCGATCTGATCGACAATGGCACCTTGCCGGTCGAAGGCGAGATCAACGGCTTTGGCCTCAATCTGAAAATCGGCCGCGACGGCAGCATCGCGCTCAAGCCCGCCCCAGCTGAGAAGCGCGCACCGCCGCCGCCCGATGCCGACATCGCCCCGGTGCGCCGGGGCGACCAATAATGCCGCACCGCAGCGGTTGACGAAGCGCGCCCGCGCCCGCATTGCCAGAGCCATGCGGTTCTTCTCCGACAATGCAGCGCCTGCCTGCCCCGAAGTGCTGGCGGCGCTGACGACCGCCAATGTCATGGATACCGCCTATGATGGCGATGCGTGGAGCAAAGCGCTCGACGCGCGAGTATCGGCGCTGTTCGAAACGAGCGTGCGCGCGCTGTGGGTGCCGTCGGGGACCGCCGCCAATTGCCTCGCGCTCGCCGCGCTCTGCCCGCCGCACGGCGCGGTGATCTGCCACCGCGATGCGCATATCCAGAATGACGAATGCGGTGCGCCCGAATTCTACACCCACGGCGCCAAGCTGCTGTTGGCTGACGGCGAGGGCGCCAAGCTGACGGTCGAGAGCGTCCAGGCCGTGCTCGACGCGACGCGCAACGATGTGCATCAGGTCCAGCCGCATGTGGTGTCGATCACCAATGCCACCGAATATGGTCGCGTCTACACGCCCGCCGAAGTCGCCGCGATCGGCGACCTCGCGCGCGCGCGCGGCTTGGGGTTGCACATGGATGGCGCACGCTTCGCCAATGCCGTCGCGCATCTCGGCTGCACGCCTGCCGCGGTGACGTGGCGCGCGGGCGTCGATGCGCTGTCGTTCGGCTTCATCAAGAACGGCGGCATGCTCGCCGAGCTGCTGATCTTCTTCCACCCCGAGCTTGCTGATGCGACGCTCTACCGCCGCAAGCGCGCGGGCATGCTGCTTTCGAAGGGGCGTTACCTCGCGGCGCAAGTGCTGGCGATGCTCGACGACGATGTCTGGCTGCGCAACGCGCGCGCCGCCAATGCGGGCGCGGCGATGCTGGCGCAGGCGGCGGGCGATCGGCTGATTCACCCGGTCGAAGCGAATGAGGTGTTCCTGAAAGTGACCGCCGACGAAGCCGCCGCTTTGCGCGCGCTCGGTTTCGATTTCTACGATTGGGGCCCCGGCGAAGCGCGGCTTGTAGTGTCGTGGAACCAGTCACCCGAAGACATCCGCCCGCTCGCCGACGCGATCGCGGGGTTGTGACCGAAACGGCGGCCCCGCCGCAATCGACCCGGCTGGCGATCCTGATCCCGTTCGCGATCGTCACCTTGATCTGGGGCTCGACCTGGATCATCATCCGCGATCAGATCGGCAGCGTGCCGCCAAGCTGGTCGGTCACGTACCGCTTCCTCGTCGCCGGAATTGTGATGATCGCCTATGCCGCGATCCGGGGCGAACGCGTCCTGCTCGACGCGCGCGGCTGGGGCTTTGCCGCGCTGCTGGCGGTGCTGCAATTCTGTTTCAACTTCAATTTCGTCTACCGCGCTGAGGGGTTCATTACCTCGGGGCTCGTCGCGGTGGTGTTCGCGCTGCTGCTGGTGCCGAACGCCATCTTCGGCCGGATTTTCCTCGGGCAGCAGCTCGGACGGCAATTGCTGATCGGCTCGGGCGTGGCGATGGCGGGGGTGACCTTGCTGTTTGTCCATGAAGCGCGATCAGACCCGCATGGGCCAGCCGCGTCGATCGCGGGCGTTGCCTGGACGCTGGCCGGCGTGCTGTCGGCGTCGATCGCCAATGTGCTGCAAGCGACCGAGACCGCGCGCCGTTATCCGATGGTATCGATGCTCGGCATCGCGATGCTGCTGGGGGCCGCGCTCGACGGCGCGATTGCGTGGAGCCTGACTGGCCCGCCGGTGATCGAAATGCGGATCGGCTATCTGGTCGGCATTGTCTATCTGGGCGTGATCGCGTCGGCGGTCGCCTTCACGCTCTATTTCGGCATTTTGCGGGTGATTGGCCCGGCCAAGGCGGCCTATTCGAGCGTGATCGTCCCCGTGATCGCGATGCTGTTGTCGACGCTATTCGAGGGCTATCACTGGTCGGGGTTGGCGGTTGCAGGGTCGGCGCTGGCGATGCTGGGGCTGGTGATCGCCTTGAGAGCCCGCAGGCCCGCGCGATAATCGGGGTAGGCGGGCTGCCAGCCGAGCAGGCGCTTGGCCTTGCCATTGGCGACGCGGCGGTTCTCGGCATAGAAGCTGCGCGCCATGGGTGACAGTCCCGCCTCGTCCATGGTCTGGAGCGGTGGCGGCGCGAGGCCAAGCAACGTGCTGGCGAACTCGATCACGGCATTCTGGCCGCACGGCGCATCATCGGCGAGATTATAGGCACCCGGCGGACCATCCAATCCGGCAATCACCCCGCGCGCGATGTCGTCGACGTGGACCCGGCTGAACACTTGGTCGGGCAAGTCGATCCGGTGCGCTTTACCCTCGGCCACGCGGTCGAGCGCCGAGCGGCCGGGGCCATAAATGCCCGGCAGCCGAAACACGCGCGCGCCAAGCGCCAGCCACGCGCGATCGGCGTCATTGCGCACTGATCGCCGCCCGCCAACGGGTGCGCTTTCGTCCACCCATGCGCCGCCCGTATCGCCATAGACCCCGGTCGACGACAGATAGCCGATCCAGCGCGCGTCGCGCACCACGTCGCCATAGCGCGTCAGCACCGGATCGCCCGCCGCATCGGGCGGTATCGAGACAAGCACCGCGTCAGCCCGGGCCAGCGCCGCCGCTACGCCTGCGTCATCGTCAAAGGCGATCGTGCTGTCACGACCCGACCGGCTCGTGCCTGCGACATCCCAGCCCTCAGCACGCAGCCGCTCGGCGACGCGTCCGGCGCTATAGCCCATTCCAAAGATCAGCATGCTGGGCATATCGCGACCATTATCTCCTTGGCATTCCCCAATGATAACCCGAATTCATTGGCAAGCATGCATTGCTAACCCTATTTGCGGGCAATGCTCGACGCAAATACTGGCCAGCCCATCATTACCCGCCGCGACGCCTATCGCCCGCCCGAATGGCGCGTCCCCGAAATCGCGCTCGATTTCGATCTCGATCCCGCCGCGACGCGGGTGCGGGCGCGGCTTGAAGTGGTGCGCGCGACCGGCAGCAGCGGGCCACTGCGGCTCGACGGCGGCGGCCAGACGCCGCTGAGCGTGCGCATTGACGGCGTCGAAAGTGCGGGATGGTCGCTCGATCACGGCGCGCTGGTGATTGCACTCGACGGCGACAGCCATGTCATCGAGACCGAAGTCGAAATCGCGCCCGAGCGTAACACCCAGCTGATGGGACTCTACGCCAGCGGCGGGCTGCTCTGCACCCAGTGTGAGGCTGAAGGCTTTCGCCGCATCACCTTTTTCCCCGATCGTCCCGATATCCTCAGCCGTTACCGGGTGCGGATGACGGCGGACAAGGCGCGCTACCCGGTGCTGCTCGCGAATGGCGACCCGGTCGGCGCGGGCGATCTGGCGGACGGCCGCCACTGGGCCGAGTGGCACGACCCCTTCCCCAAGCCCTGCTATCTGTTCGCGCTGGTCGCGGGCGATCTGGTCGCCAATCGCACGAGCTTCACCACTATGGGCGGGCGCGAGGTACAACTCGGCATCTGGGTGCCCGCGAGCGATCTGCCCAAAACCGATCACGCGCTCGCCGCGCTGGAAACGGCGATGCAGTGGGACGAGCAGGTCTATGGCCGCGAGTACGACCTCGATGTGTTCAACATCGTCGCGGTCGATGATTTCAACTTCGGCGCGATGGAGAACAAGGGGCTGAACATCTTCAACAGCCGCTACATTCTCGCCGATCCCGATACCGCGACCGATTACGACTATGACGCGATCTCGGCGGTCGTCGCACATGAATATTTCCACAATTGGTCGGGCAATCGCGTCACCTGCCGCGACTGGTTTCAGCTCTCGCTCAAAGAGGGTTTCACCGTCTATCGCGACCAGAGTTTTTCGGCCGATCAGGGATCGGCGGCGGTCAAGCGGATCGAGGACGTGCGCGGGCTGCGCGCGGCGCAATTCCCCGAGGATGCGGGGCCGCTCGCGCATCCGGTACGTCCCGAAAGCTATATCGAAATCTCGAACTTTTATACCGCGACAATCTACAACAAGGGCGCCGAAGTCATTCGGATGATGGCGACGATTCTGGGTGTGGAGAAGTTTCGCGCCGGGACCGACCTGTATTTTGATCGCTTCGACGGTACGGCGGCGACGTGCGAGGATTTCGTCGCGAGCATGGAAAGCGCGAGCGGCATCGACCTCTCGCAATTCCGCCGCTGGTACAGTCAGGCTGGCACGCCCAAGGTGGGCGCTTCGCTGCGCCACGATGACGGGGCCAAGGCCGCGACGCTGACGCTCACCCAATCGCTCGGCCCCACGCCGGACCAGAGTGAGAAGGCGCCGATGGTGCTGCCGATCCGTGTCAAGCTGTTCGGCAGCGCGAGCGGCCGCCCGCTCGGCGACGAGCAGCTGGTGCTGCTGACGGAGGCCGAACAGTCGGTGACCTTCGACGGTGTCGACGAGCCGCCGCTGCTGTCGATCAACCGCCAATTCTCGGCGCCGGTGACCGTCGAAACCGATCGCTCAGCGGTCGAACTCGCGCTGCTATCGGCGCATGACGATGATCCCTTCGCGCGCTACGAAGCGATGCAACAGCTCATGCTCGACACGCTGGTGACGAGCGTCGCCAGTGGGCGCGGCGCGCATGATGCTGTGGTTGCGGCGGTGCGCGAAACCCTGCGCAACCCGGCGCTCGACCCCGCGTTCATTGCCGAAGCCGTGCTGCTGCCGTCCGAAGCCTTTATCGGCGATCAATTGCCGGTGGTCGATCCCGAAGCGGTGTTCCGCGCGCGCGACGCGCTCCGCCGCGATCTGGGCAAGGCGCTCGAGGCCGACTGGCGCGCGGCCTATGCGCAGGCCGCTGCAACCGGCGCGTTCGAATACACCCCCGAAGCCAAGGGGCTGCGGCGACTGAAGAGCGTCGCGCTCGGCTATATCGCGGCGTCAGGCGCGGGCGATGCCGCCGACATCGCCTTCCGCCAGTTCGAAACCGCCGACAATATGACCGACCGCCAGGGCGCGCTGACCACACTCGCCAATGGCGCGTCGAACACGCGGATCGCAGCGCTCGACATTTTCTACAACCGCTATTCGGACAATGCGCTGGTGCTCGACAAATGGTTCTCGACCCAGGCGCTGTCGACCCGCGACGATACGCTTGAGTGCGTGATCGAGCTGGCGGGGCACCGCGACTTCACGCTCACCAACCCCAACCGCGCGCGCGCGCTGGTGGGGGCATTCAGTGTCAATCAGCGGGCTTTCTACGCTGCCGATGGACGCGGCTATCGCTTCGTCGCCGACCAGTTGATCGCGCTCGACCGGATCAATCCGCAGACCGCCGCGAAGCTGCTGCCGCCACTCGGACGCTGGCAGCGGTTCACGAGCGACCGCGCGGCGCTGATGCGTGCCGAGCTCGAACGGATATTGGCGGCGCCGGGGCTGTCGCGCGACAGCTACGAACAGGCCTCGCGGAGTTTGGCGGACTGATGCGCGAGCGTTTGGACTGAGTTGAGTCACTCTCCCCGGTTCGCCCTGAGCTTGTCGAAGGGCTGCCCTTCTTCGGCGGTGAAGTCGAAGAAGAAGTACAGTGCTTCGACAAGCTCAGCACGAACGGTTCAAGGGTGATTCCAATCAGTTCAGCTTCGCGGTCAGAACAGCCGCCCGCCATTGGGCACCGGCACGCTCGGCCGCACCAGCACCACTTTCCCTTCGGCATCCGGGAAACCCAGCGTCAGCACTTCGGACATGAACTTGCCAATCTGGCGCGGCGGGAAATTGACGACGGCGGCGACTTGCGTGCCGGGCAAATCCTCGAGCCGATAATGCTCGGTGATCTGCGCCGAGCTCTTCTTCACCCCGATCACCGGGCCGAAGTCGATTGTCAGCTTGTACGCGGGCTTGCGCGCTTCCGGATAAGGCTCGGCGCTGACGATCGTGCCGACGCGGATATCAACCTGCAGGAAGGTGTCGAACCCGATCCCAGCAGCGGCAGGCGCGACCGGATCAGGCGTCAGATGCATTAGAAATCGACGTCGTCATAGTAACTGGGCGGGGCGATTCCCTCCATCCGCTCGCTCAGAAGCGGGCGAAAGGAAGGCCGACTCTTAAACCCCCGATACCAGCGCGCGGTTTGGTCGTGCCCCTTCCAGTCGATACCGCCCAGATAATCGGCAACCGAAATCTGCGCGGCGGCGGCCAGATCGGCGAGGCCCATGGTTGCGCCGCCGATCCAGGTGCGGTGATCGAGCAGGAAATCGATATAGTCGAGCTGGCCGATTGCGGCCTTCATCGCTTCGCGCAGCACCTTCGCGTCGGGCGCGGCGCGGTGGACGACGCGCTTGATCATCCGTTCGTGGAGCAAGGGCGCGGTCACTTCGTGGTAGAATTGGTGATCGAACCACGACACCAGCCGCCGCGTCTCGGCGCGATTGGCGGCCGTGCCGTTGATCATCGCCGCCTGTTCGACGGTTTCCTCGAAATATTCGCAGATGGCGTTGGAATCGATCAGCAGAATGTTGCGGGTCGGGTCGACCATCACCGGGGTCTGCCCCGCCGGATTCATGTCCATGAACTCGTCGCGCCGCAGCCAGGGCGATTCGCGGACAAGCTCGTATCCGACTCCCTTTTCACCAAGCAGAAGCCGAACTTTGCGTGAAAAGGGACAAAGCGGGAATTGGTAAAGCTGCCACATGCTGCCGGTCTAGGCCAAGCGCCGCGCCCGCGCCAAGGCCTATTCGGCGGCGACGGCCTCGGTCGTGTCGTCGAGCGGGTGGGGCAAACGCGTCAGCATCTCCTTCGGCACGACTTGCCAGAAATGCCCCGCCACCCGGTCCCATTCGTCGATCAGCGTCGCGGCCCATTTGCTGTCAGTCGCGTCGGCATGCGCGCGGATCAGGGTGAACAGCACCGATTCCCAGTGCAGCGAGGCGAGCCGTTGCCAGGTGATGCTGTCGGGGTTGGCGCGGCGCGCGAAGCTGCCAACGGGATCGTACACGAACGCCATCCCGCCGCTCATGCCTGCGCCGAAATTGGCGCCGACTTCGCCGAGCACCACGGCGATGCCCCCGGTCATATATTCGCAGCCATTGGCGCCGCAGCCCTCGACGACGACTTCAGCGCCCGAATTGCGCACGGCAAAGCGTTCGCCCGCTTGCCCCGCCGCGAACAGCTTCCCCGCCGTTGCGCCGTACAGGACCGTGTTGCCGATGATTGTGTTGTGCTGGCTGACGAGTATCGAGCTCACCACCGGGCGCACCACGATGATGCCGCCCGACAGCCCCTTGCCGACATAATCGTTGGAATCGCCGAACACTTCAAGCGTGATCCCCTTGCACAAAAACGCGCCGAGCGACTGCCCTGCCGATCCGCGCAAGCGCACATGGACGTGCCCGTCGGCAAGCTTCGACATGCCGAAGGTGCGCGTAATCTCGCTCGACAGCCGTGTGCCAACCGCGCGGTGGGTGTTGCGCACCGAATAGGTGAGCTGCATCTTCTCGCCGCGCGAGAACACGGCCGCCGCGTCGCGGATCATCTGCGCGTCGAGGCTGTCGGGCACTTCGTTGCGCCACGTCGTCAGGCTGAAGCGACGTTGATCATCGTCGGCGTCGACCTTGGCGAGAATCGGATTCAGGTCGAGATCGTCGAGATGCTCGGCGCCCCGGCTCACCTGGCGCAGCAATTCGGTGCGGCCAATCACATCATTGAGGCTGCGCATGCCGAGCCGCGCGAGAATATCGCGCACTTCCTCGGCAATGAAGGTCATCAGGTTGATGACTTTCTCCGGCGACCCGTCGAACTTGGCGCGCAGCCGCTCATCCTGCGTGCAGACACCGACCGGGCAGGTATTCGAATGGCATTGCCGCACCATGATGCACCCCATTGCGACGAGCGACAGTGTGCCGATGCCGAATTCCTCGGCGCCGAGGATAGCCGCCACGACGATATCGCGCCCGGTGCGAAGCCCGCCATCGGTGCGCAGCCGCACGCGGTGGCGCAGACCATTGAGGGTCAGCACCTGATTGACTTCGCTCAAGCCCATTTCCCACGGCGTGCCGGCATATTTGATGCTGGTTTGTGGCGACGCACCGGTGCCGCCGACATTGCCCGAAACGAGGATGACGTCGGCATGCGCCTTGGCGACACCCGCCGCGACCGTGCCAATCCCTGCCGACGATACCAATTTCACGCAGACGCGCGCGCGCGGGTTGATCTGCTTGAGGTCGTAGATCAGCTGCGCCAGATCCTCGATCGAATAAATGTCGTGATGCGGCGGCGGCGAGATCAGCGTCACCCCCGGCGTCGCGTGGCGCAGCTTGGCGATCAGCTCGGTCACTTTGAAGCCGGGCAATTGCCCGCCTTCGCCGGGCTTCGCACCCTGCGCGACCTTGATCTCGATTTCCTCGCAGGCGTTGAGATATTCGGCCGTCACGCCGAAGCGCCCGCTCGCGACCTGCTTGATCGAGGAATTGGCGTTGTCGCCATTGTCGTACGGCGTGTAGCGGCTGCTGTCCTCGCCGCCTTCGCCCGACACCGCTTTCGCGCCGATCCGGTTCATCGCGATCGCCAGCGTCTCATGCGCTTCGGGGCTCAGCGCGCCGAGCGACATGCCGGGCGTGACGAAGCGCTTGCGGATTTCGGTGATCGCCTCGACCTGATCGACCGGCACGCCTTCGGTCGGGTAGTTGAACTGGAGCAGATCGCGCAAATATACCGGTGGCAGATCGGCCACGCCGCGCGAAAATTGCAGGTATGTCGAATAGCTGTCCTTGGCGACCGCGCTTTGCAGCAGATGCATCAGCGGCGCCGAATAGGCATGCGTCTCGCTCCCCGCGCGCTGGCGGTAGAAGCCGCCGATCGGCAGCGTCGCGGCGGGCGCACTGAAGGCCGCGTCATGGCGCATCTTCGCCGACAGATGCAGCGAGATATAGCCTTCGCCCGAAATCTTGGCGGGCATGCCGGGGAACAGATCATTGACCAGGCTGCGCGACAGCCCGACAGCTTCGAAATTATAGCCACCGCGATAGCTGGAGATCACCGCGATCCCCATTTTCGACATGATCTTGAGGAGGCCATCCTCGATCGAGGTGCGATGCCGGGCGAGGCATTGGTCGATGCTCAGACCGCCGAACAGCCCGCGTGCATGGCGATCAACTATCGCCGCTTCTGCCAGATAGGCATTCACCGTCGTCGCGCCGACGCCGATCAGCACGGCATAATAATGCGTGTCGAGACATTCGGCGGTCCGGATGTTGACGCTGGCGTAAGAGCGCAACCCCTTGCGCACCAGATGCGTATGCACTGCCGCCGCCGCCAGCACACCGGCAATCGCGATCCGGTCCGGCCCCACGGCTTCGTCGGTCAGGAACAGATCAGTGCGGCCCTCGCGCACGGCTTGCTCGGCTTGCGCCCGGATATGCTGGATCGCGGCGCGCAGTGTCTCGGGTCCGCCGCCTGCGTCGAAGGTGCAGTCGATCTCGGCGGCTTGCGGGCCGAAATGCACTTTCAGCCGGTCCCAATCGGCGCAGGTCAGCACCGGTGAATCGAGCACCAGCACCCGGCTTTGCGAGCCTTCGGTATCGAGGATATTGGCGAGATTGCCGAAGCGCGTGCGCAGCGTCATCACCCGGCGTTCGCGCAACGGATCGATCGGCGGGTTGGTAACCTGGCTGAAATTCTGGCGGAAAAACTGGCTGATCAGGCGCGGCTTGTCGGAGATGACAGCCAGCGGCGTGTCGTCGCCCATCGAGCCAATCGCTTCCTTGCCCTCGACCACCAGCGGCGCGAGAATCAGCTCCATATCCTCCAGCGTCTGTCCGGCAGCGATCTGACGGCGGATCAGCTCCGGCCGGTCATAGCGCCGCAGCTCGGCCGTGATCTGCGGCAAATCGTCGATCGTCAGATAATCGCCGATCATCGCGGCATAATCGGCCTCGGCCGCAATCCGGTCTTTCACCGCATGATCGCCGAGCACTTCGCCCGCGTCGAGATCGACCGCGATCATCTGGCCGGGCCCAAGCCGCCCTTTTTCGATGATCGTCGTTTCGGGCACCACCACCATGCCGCTTTCGCTGCCGACGATCAGCAGCCCGTCGTTGGTGCGGGTGTAGCGCAAGGGGCGCAGCGCATTGCGGTCGACCCCCGCGACCGCCCAGCGGCCATCGGTCATCGCGAGCGCTGCCGGGCCGTCCCACGGTTCCATCACGCTCGCGAGATATTGGTACATCGCCAGATGCTCGCGCGGCATTTCGACTTCGTCTTGCCACGCTTCGGGGACAAGCATCAGCTTGGCGGTCGGCGCGTCGCGGCCCGAGCGGCAGATCGCCTCGAACACGGCGTCGAGCGCGGCGGTGTCGGAAGCCCCCGCCGGGATCACCGGCTTAATGTCTTCGCTATGCTCACCGAACGCGAGGCTCGCCATTTTGATCTCGTGGCTGAGCATCCAGTTCTTGTTGCCGCGGATCGTGTTGATCTCGCCATTATGCGCGAGGCAGCGGAACGGCTGCGCGAGCCACCACTGCGGGAAGGTGTTGGTCGAATAGCGCTGGTGGAAGATCGCGACCCGGCTTTCGAAGCGAACGTCGCGCAGATCGGGATAGAAGACCGACAAGCTCTCGGCGAGGAACAACCCCTTGTAGATGATCGACCGGCACGACAGCGAGCAGATGTAGAACCCCTGGATTTGCGCCGCGATCACGCGCTTTTCGATGCGGCGGCGGATCAGATAGAGGTTCTTTTCGAACTCATCGGGGTTACCCGCGGTCAGGCTTGGCCCCGCGATCATGATCTGCTCAATCTCGGGCCGCGTCGCCTGCGCCTTTTGGCCGATTACCGACACATCGACCGGCACCTGCCGCCAGCCGTAGATGGTATAGCCTTCCTCGATAATCGCGGATTCGACGATCGTGCGGCACGCTTCCTGCGCCGACAGATCGGTGCGCGGCAGGAAAATCATGCCGACCGCGAGCCGGTTGGGCATCGGCCGATGCCCCGACAGCGCGATCGCATCGTCGAAGAAGGCGGTCGGCAAGTCGATCAACAGCCCCGCGCCATCGCCGGTCTTGCCATCGGCATCGACCGCACCGCGATGCCACACCGCTTTGAGCGCCTCGATCGCCGATTGCACGACGCGGCGATTGGGCTTGCCGTCGGTCGCGGCGACAAGGCCGACGCCACAGGCATCGGATTCCATATCGGGGCGGTACATGCCCTCGGCGGCGAGGCGGTCGCGCTGGTCGATGATCATGCGACAAATCCTTCGGCGCGCAGCGTGTCGACCACGCTGCGGACATTGGCGAGCAAATCCGGCAGGTCGCGCCACGCGTCGTTGCCGTTGCGCGCCTGCAACGCGGCATTGAACGGATATTCATGGACGAGCCGGTTGCGGGTGATGCCCAGCGCCATCCAGCGATCCGCATCGAATGATCCGCTCAGCGCCTCGACGCGGCGAAACAGGTTGTTGGCAGAAAGGCTCGCCGGGTCTTCGCCCGACAGTAACAGCAATCCCCGCATCAGCCGACGCCATGTCAGGTCGTAAAGCTGTTCGAACAGGCGCAGCAATGCGTGCAGACGCTCGCGTGGATCGTCGTCCCACGCGGCGAGCGTTCCGGGCTCAAGCGGAAAATGCGGCGCCATCCGCCCCGACAGCCGCGTCAGGTGATCGCTGACGGTGATCGCTGCCTCCGCTGCTTCGAGGGTTGCCGCCAGCATCTCATCGCGCGTCACAATATAATGCCTTCGCGAAGTGCTGCGGTATCGATCCAGCGCGCTGGACTCCCGCGCGGGGCGACGACGACATCGACCTGCGATTCGTCGAGCCGCTGCCACAGCAGCACCCGGAAGCGCTGCTCCTCCAGCGAACCCGCACGCTCGGGAGCTGCTTCAATATGCAAATCGATATCGCCTCCGCGCCGATCGTCGCGCACCCGGCTGCCGAACAGCCGGACGATCGCATCGCTGCCGAACGCTTCGGTCGCAGCCGCCTTGATCGCGGCGATCTGATGATCGGACAATCTCACGCGGCTTTCCTCTCGACCGCCTTCGCGCGCAGATATTGCCCTATCTTCGCCGCGACATCGCGCCCGTCGCGGATCGCCCACACCACCAGCGACGCGCCGCGCACGATGTCGCCCGCGGCAAACACACTGGGCAGGTTGGTCTGCATCCCCGGCTGGTCGATCACCACCGTGCCCCAGCGCGTCACCCGCAGCTCGGGTGCGCCGAACAGCACCGGCAGCGGCTCGGGATCAAAGCCGAGCGCCTTGATCACCAGATCGGCGGGCATGTCCTCCGCTGCACCCGGATCGGGCTCGGGCGCGCGCCGCCCGCTTGCATCAGGCGCGCCGAGCCGCATCTTGCCGACGCTGACCGCCTTCACAGGATCACCGCTGAAGCGATCCGGTGCGGAGAGCCAGACGAAGTCGACGCCTTCTTCCTCGGCATTGGCGACTTCGCGCTGGCTGCCCGGCATGTTGGCGCGGTCGCGGCGGTAGAGGCATTTGACCGACGCCGCGCCCTGCCGCACCGCCGTCCGCACGCAATCCATCGCGGTGTCGCCGCCGCCGATCACCACGACATGCTTGCCCGAAGCATCGAGCGCGCCCGAATCGAACTCCGGCACATCGTCGCCAAAGCCTTTGCGATTCGATGCGATGAGATAATCGAGCGCGTCGATCACGCCGCCCGCCTCGACCCCCGGCGCCTTGATCGCGCGCGGCTTGTACACGCCGGTTGCGATCAGCACCGCGTCATGCCGTTCGCGCAGATCGGCAAGGCTCGCGTCGCGGCCCACCTCGAAATTCTGGTGGAAGACGATCCCGCCCTCGGCGAGCCGCTCGATCCGGCGCATCACCACCGGCTTTTCGAGCTTGAAGCCGGGGATGCCATAGGTCAGCAGCCCGCCGGCGCGGTCGTGCCGGTCATAGACATGCACCTCATGCCCGGCCGCGCGCAGATATTCCGCCGCCGTCAGCCCCGCCGGCCCCGCGCCGATGATGCCGACCGATTGACCGGTGGGTCGCCCCGGCACCAGTGGCTCGACCCAGCCATTGTCCCACGCCGTGTCGGTGATGAACTTCTCGACCGCGCCAATCGTCACCGCGCCGTGGCCCGAAAATTCGATCACGCAATTGCCTTCGCACAGCCGGTCCTGCGGGCAGATGCGGCCGCAAATCTCGGGCATGGTCGAGGTCGCGTTCGACAGCTCATAGGCTTCGCGCAGCCGCCCTTCCGCCGTCAGCCGCAGCCAGTCGGGGATGTGGTTGTGCAGCGGGCAATGCACCGAGCAATAGGGGACCCCGCATTGCGAACAGCGCGCCGCTTGCTCCTCGCCGGTCGCCTCGGGGTAGCGATCGGCGATCTCGCGGAAATCCTCGGCGCGCAACTCGGGGTCGCGCTTGGCCGGATAGGCCTGCGCGGTTCCCACGAATTTCAGCATCGACTCACTCGCCATAACGCTGCCCCAAAAGTCAGCGCGCAGCTTTATGGTTGTTTTGGAGCCGAGTCACGCATTTACACAACGAAAAGACAGTACGTCTGTCCTAAATGCCGCGGCCCGCCCACACTGGCGCAAGAATGCCTCGCCCTACCGAAGCAAGAGCGGCCGTTTCGGTCCTATTTTACCAGCAGCCAGATCAGCGCCGCGCTGCCGACGACGATGCGGTACCAGGCAAATGGCCCAAATCCATGCTTGCCGACGATGCCGACGAACCAACGCACCACGATCACCGCGACCAGAAATGCCACCACAAAGCCAATCGCAATCCCGCCAATGCCGACGCCATTGGTCGCTGTCAGCGTGTCGCGGTGGCTGGCCAGTTCAACGACACTCGCGCCGAGCATCGTGGGAACCGCGAGGAAAAAGCTGAATTCCGCCGCCGTGCGCCGCTCGACACCCAGGCTCAGCGCGCCCAAAATCGTCGCGCCCGACCGGCTGACGCCCGGAATCATCGCCAAGCACTGCAGCACGCCGATGCCCAGCGCGGTCGTGGCCGGAATGCCCGAAATGCTCTTGGCCTCCCCCGGCTTCACCAAGCGCTCGATCACAAGAATGGCGACCCCGCCGACGATCAGCGCGACGGCAACGACGATCGGATTGAGCAACAGCGCTTCGATCTGCTTGCGAAAGGCGAGGCCGATCACCACCGCGGGGATGAACGCGATCAGCAAATTGGTCACGAACTTCACTGCACCGGGCTCGCGCTTGATCAGCCCCAGCATCACCGCCCAAAACGTCCGCCAGTACAGCACGACGACAGCAAGAATCGACCCGAGCTGGATCACAATATTGAACAGCTGCCACTTGTCGTCGTCATAGCCGAGCAGCGCGCCCGCCAGAATCAAATGCCCGGTCGAGGAGACGGGCAAAAACTCGGTAATCCCCTCGACAATGCCGAGCAGGATGATCGTCAGAATATCGTGCACAAATCCCCCAGGCGCGATCGCAATCGCGGTAAAATCGACATTCCCCGCTCAGGCGGCAGCGGGTGTGAAACGGCCGTTGCGGCGATATTGCACCAGCCATCCCGGCGCGACCGTCGCCATCGGCGTCGGCGCAATACCGAACGCCGCCAGCCCCGCTGCCCCCGGCGCGACCACATTGTCGCTTTGCAGCATCTTCCATTGGTCACTGGTGATCGGCGCGCCGGGCAGGAAGCCCAGCGCCGCGATCATTGCCGAAATGCCATCGGGCAAGTCGATGATCATCGGGTGCTGCCCGGTCTGCGCGGCGATCCAGTCGATCAACCCGCGCATCGACAATATGTCGGGGCCGCCGAGCTCATAAGTCTGCCCGCCGAATTGCGACGGCGCGGCAAGCGCGGCGACCACGGCCTTGGCGACATCGCCAACATAAACGGGCTGAAACTTCGCGACGCCGCGCACCACCGGCATCACGGGGGCCGAGGCAATCATCGCGGCGAAGCGATTGACGAACTGGTCCTCGCGCCCGAACACGATTGACGGGCGCACAATCGTGGCACCCGGGAAAGCGGCGCGCACGGCGGCTTCGCCGTCGCCCTTGCTGCGGCCATAAGCCGACGGCGATGCCGGATCGGCGCCAATCGCTGACACATGCACCAGCGCGCCGACACCGCCCGCTGCCGCCGCTTCGGCGACATGGCGCGCGCCATTTGCCTGAAACGCCTGAAAGTCGCCCTTCAAAATGCCGACCAGATTGACCACGCCGTCGCTGCCCTGGATCGCGCGGGCGATCGAGTCGGGCTTGCGAATGTCGGCGGCGACGAATTGCATCTGCCCCAGGCCACCGAGCGGCTTCAGGAACAGCGCCGATTTCGGGTCACGCTGGGCGATCCGCACCCGCGCACCCTGTTCGAGCAATGCCTGTGCGACATAGCGGCCCAGAAAGCCGCCGCCACCGATCAGCGTTATCAGCTTGTCGTGCATATCGAACCCCGTGCTGCGTCCTGCGCGCTCCCATGCCGTTCATGCCCGCAAACGGCAAGGGGGCGTGCAACCGATGACTTATTGACAATGCCGCTGTGCCTCCCCTA
>JAIETY010000142.1 GCA_019744885.1 Sphingomonas sp. | reverse complement strand
CGCCTGCTCGGCACCGCGCGCGACGATGCACTCGCGACGCGCGCGCTCGATCTGGTCAAGGCGAGCGACTTCACCGCGCCGCAAAAGGCCGAACTGCTCGGCGCGATTTCCGGGCGGCATCCCGACATGGCGTTCGATTTTGCCGTCGCCAATCTCGACCTCGTCAACGGCCTGCTCGAAACCAGCACGCGCGCCGGCTTCATCGTCGCGCTCGGGAGCCGGTCGAACAATCCAGCGATGCCGGGCAAGATCCAGGCCTTTGCGGAAAAGAACTTGCCCGAAGCATCACGCGGCGGCGCCAAGCGCGCGCTGACGGCAATTGCGGTGCGCAAGGCGGCGGCGGACCGGCTGCGCGCGGCGACGGCGGCGTGGCTCGCGGGGAGCTAGGGGAGAGGTTGCGCTGAAGGGACTTACCCGTGAACCGGTCGTGCTGAGCTTGTCGAAGCACCGTCCTTCTTCTACCGGCGGCAGGAGAAAGAAGGACGGCCCTTCGACAAGCTCAGGGCAAGCGGTAGGGAGGGGGCGGCATGGTCCCGAGCCGCACTAGTCGATCCGTGTCAGCCCCACCGCACCGGCACGGCTCTTCTCGACATAATGCTGCGCCGACACGCGCAGCATCGCCGCCGACGCGTCGTCGAGCGTGCGGACAACCCGCGCCGGGCTGCCGATGATCAGGCTGTTGGGCGGAAAGCTCTTGCCCTCGGTCACCAGCGCGCCCGCGCCGACGATCGATCCTTCGCCAATCACCGCGCGATTGAGCACGATCGCGCCCATGCCGATCAGCACAAGATCGCCGATCGTGCAGCCGTGCAGGATGGCGTGGTGGCCGATCGTGCAATCGCTGCCGATCGTCAGCGGCGCGCCGGGGTCCGAATGGAGCATTGCGCCTTCCTGCACATTGCTGCGTGGCCCGACGATGATCGGCGTGTTGTCGCCGCGAATCACGGCGCCGAACCACACGCTCGCATCGGCCCCGAGCCGCACGTCGCCGATCAGATCGGCACTCGGTGCGACCCAGGCACCCGCAGGGTCGAGCACCGGGCGTTGCCCGTCGAGTTCGTAGAGCGGCATGACATCTCCCCCATCTGGCGCGCGCATCTTGCGTCGTGCCTGTTGCTGCGCCTAGCCTGCACCATGCGCGTCGGACCACTCAAATTGAAGGCCCAGATTTTCTGTGGCGACGAACCCGCGATGGGGCCGGGCAAGGCCGATCTGCTTGAGGCGATCGATCGCACGGGGTCGATCTCGGCGGCGGGCCGCGTGCTCGGGATGAGCTATCGCCGCACCTGGTTGCTGGTCGACAGCATGAACCGATGCTTCGTCGACAAGCTGGTGGAGGCACAGGCGGGGGGCGGGGCAGGGCGCGGTGCCCGCGTCTCGGCGACGGGCCATGCCGTGCTCGCGCGCTACCGGGCGATGGAAGCGCGGCTTGCGGCCGCTGCCACCGATGATCTGGCGGCGATGGCGGCACTATTGCGCGAGGCGCCGCGCGACTAGGCCCGCGCGGCTCGATTGGCCGTTTTCGGCGGGCGCGAGCGCATATCTGTCATCTTGAGCTGCTAGGGCACCGCTGCTTATCCGGGCAGGGGGTCGATCGTGGTGCAAGTGATCAAGTGCCTTTTCGGACAACATCGAATCAATCGTCGGCGCGTCTGGAACGATTCGGTCAGCATGCGCGGCGCCTGTCGCGGGTGCAGCAAGCCGTTGATCCGCGACCTCAATGGCTGGCGGCCGTTCGACCCCAGCGATCACAGCGATAAGCGCCTGCCGCATCCGAACGTCGACCTGGCACCGCGCACCACAGCGTGACCCAAGATGATAGTTTTTCTTTGTTACAGGCATTGATCTGTTTCTAGACCGAACGTTCGGACCACTCTATCTGCTGTCCGTCCGCACTGATGCGGCCCTCACGAAGGAATGTCTCATGGCACGTATCTCAATTCCCGCTACCGCCGCTGATGCCCCCGCCGCTGCCCAGCCGTTGCTCGCCACGGTTCAGGCCGCACTCGGCACCGTTCCCAATCTCCACCGTCTGGTCGCCAACAGCCCGGCGACACTCGACGGCTTCCTTTCGTTTAACGGCGCGCTCGGCAAGGGGACGTTGAAGCCCAAGACGCGCGAAGCAATTGCGCTCGCGGTCGCCAATGTGAACCACTGCACCTATTGCAACTCGGCGCACGGCTATATCGCCAAGAACCTGCTGAAGGTCGGCGACGATGAAATCGCTGCCAACCGCCAGGGCGGCTCGACCGACGCCTTCACCAATGCCGCGATCGTGTTCGCCAAGTCGATCACCGAAAAGCGCGGCGCTGTCGACGCGGCCGAAGTCGAAGCGGTGCGCGCCGCTGGTTACACCGACGCCCAGATCCTCGAGATCGTCGGCCATGTCGCGCTCAACACGCTGACCAACTATGTCAACGAAGTGTTCAAGACCGACCTCGACTTCCCCGTCGCCGAAATCGTCGGCTGAGTAGACATGCCGGGAGGGTGATCCGCGCCTTCCCGGCTTGCCGCCGTCCATATTCACCGTAAAACAGCCGCATGACCACGTCGTCCAGATCCGAAAATACCCGCGATGCCTTGATGGACGCGCTCTATGAGCTGTTCCGGACGCGCGGATTTGAAGGCGTTTCGATCGGCGACATCACCCAGCGTACCGGGCTTGGCCGGTCGAGCCTTTACCACCATTTTCCCGGCGGCAAGGATGACATGGCGCTCGCGGTCGCGCGTAGCGCCCGGTCGTGGCTGCACGCCAATGTCGTCGCGCCGACACTTGCCCACGGCGACCGCATCGCCCGTGTCGACCGGATGATTGCGGGAGTCGACCAGCTGTTCAGCGGTGGAGGGGCACCCTGCCTGATTGCCGCCATGACGATGCCGGGCGCGCCAGAGTCGGTTCGCGCCGAACTGGGGTCTGCGCTGGGCGATTGGATCGATGCGGTTCGCGATGCGCTGGTCGCGACTGGAACCGAGCCGGTGTCCGCTAATGCCGCCGCGCTGGCCGAGGTGAGCCGGATCGAAGGTGCCTTGATCGTCGCGCGCGCGACCGGCAATCAGCTGGCGTTCACCGCTGGCCTGGCTGACGCGCGCGCTGCCTTGATTGCTGTGCCGATCACGGTCTGAGTTGGGCGGCGCCCCCCGGCGCCGCCGCTGGATCAGATAAAGTCGCTGGTGACGAGCGATGCCGGGGGCGTCGAAAGCTGAATCACCAGATCGTTGTTGGCGCTATAGCCTGCCACGCCGTCGCCATCGACAATCAGGAAGGTCGTCCCGGCAAAAGTACCCGATGTCGGCGTGAACAGCACTGCGTGGTCGGCCCCAAGCTGCGCGCTCCCAATGGCTGCCGCAAGATCCGCATCGAAGGTCGCCGTTGACAAGCTGCCCGACGTCACCGTCGCATCGACCGCCGTGATCGTCCGTGTGGTATCAATCCGGTCGACCCCCGAAACGAAGCCAATGATCGTATCGAAATTGAGACCCGAGGATTCACTCGCACCATTATACTGGAAGATATCCGAGCCTGCACCGCCGTTCAGGACATCGGCACCCAGACCGCCAAAGATCGTGTCATTGCCGGTACCCGTCGTAATCGTGTCGTTCGCCTGCCCGCCGATGATGTTATAGTTACCGTTGGTCTCCGCCGAAGCGTTCAGCGTGAGATTGGTCAGCACGGGCAGCGCATGCACTGTGAAGGTCTGACCGGCGCCGACCAGATTGTCGGCAAAGGTCAGGTTATAGTTGGCCAAATCGCCAACGATGCCGCGCAGCAGCGCAAGGACCTCGATATTTTGAAAATTAGTTGAGCTGATGGTCGCCGTGTAGTTGCCGTCAAACGCCACTTGGTCGTTCGTACCCGCGCCGCCATTGACGAAATCGGTCGCCGGATTAAACGCATTTGGCCCGAAATAGATACCGTCATTGCTGGCGCCAGTAGTGATGTTGTCGACACCTTGCCCGGCATAGATGCGGAAGAAGCCGTTTGTCTCTGCCGCACCGTTGAAAGTGAAGCTTTCGGCCGCCCCCAAAGTCGTGGCAAAAATCACCAGCTCCTGGCCCGCCGCGACGTTGGCGTCGACGGTCGTCAAATTATAGCTGAACGGTCCGCCTCCGCCGCCATAAGTGTTGACCGTTCCACTGAGCAACGCCAGCACTTGGATATTGACAAACTGATTGGCAGCGAAAGTCTGGGTATAATTGCCTTGGATCCCAATCTGATTATTGGTGCCCGAGCCGCCATCGACCACATCGCCCGGCGCGAATGCCGCCCCGAAATAAAAGGCGTCATTGCCGCCGAGGCCCGAGACGGTGTCGTTGCCGCCCTGCGACAGGTTGAAGAAGTCGACGCCAGCAGTGCCGGTCAGCGTGTTGTTGCCCGCATCGCCGCGCAGTTGATCCCCGGGACCATCGACGCCATTCACGGTGACACTCACGGTCGCGCTGCCGCCACCGACGAGGGTGTAGTTGAAGGTATCGATCGCGCTACTGTTTACAGCGCCGGTGGCGGCGGCCGTGGCCGCCGAAACCAGATAGTTGAATGCGCCGTTCGGATTATAGGTCAACGTATTGTTGGCATTACGCGTGACGGTTGCCCCGGACGCCAACGTCGTGGTCTGGCCCGCGCCGAGCGTCACGCCATTGATCTGGTTGATCGTCAGCGTGCCGCCCGGATCGCTGTCATTGGTCAGGATAGCGATCGATGTCGTGGCGTTCTCGTTGACCGATCCGGTGTCGGCCACACCGACGCTTGGCGTGAAGAAGCCGAAGCCGAGTGTGTTGTTGGTGTCGTTGCCGACGCCCGCCGTAGGTTCGGTGTTATAGGCCAGCGTGATCACTTGGTTGCTGACGACACCGCCGGTGATCGGACCGCCATTGCTATCGCCTGCGACATTATTGTTGGGATCGACAACCGTCGTGGTCGAAATCCTGCCGTTGAGTACACCGGCGCCGGTAAAGTTCGAGGCATCGAGGCGCACAATATAATTGCCCGGTCCGAGCAGGTTGAAGCTGTACACGCCATTCGCACCAGTTGTGCCGGTAAATAGCTGCGTGTCGCCCGCATCGAGGATGTTATTGCCATTGGTGTCAGCGAACAGCGTCAGGGCGACGCCCGACGGGCCGACTTCGCCATTATTCTGGAGGCCGTCACGGTTGGTGTCGATGAAGATCGACCCGCCCAGCGTCAGGCTGTCGACAACCAATTGCTGATTGTTCGACGTGACGGTCGTGAAATTCGTGCCGGTAATCGTGCTCTGGCTGAACAAGACGTTTGACACGATCTGATTGGTGAAGGCGTTGACCGTCGAATCGAACTGGATCTCGACCGCACGTCCCGCCGGGAGCGTGCCGATCGCGGTCGCGCCGAGCGCAAAAGCCTCGCCGGTCACGCTGCCGGGGACCGCGCCCTCGGCTTGACCTGCGGCGGGCAAGCGGCGTTCGCCGGGGTTGATATAGCCATAGAGCAAGTTGCTGCTGTTGCTCGACAAATAAGTATCATCGAGCCCGATCGCATGGCCGAGTTCGTGCAGGATCACGGTCAGCAGATCGATCCGGGTCGCCGCTGCGCCCTCCAGACCGCGCAGTGCCGTGCCAGTGCCACCGAACTCGACATCATCGCCCGGCGTCTTGTCGATGAACCAGCCAAAGCCTGCACCGTCACTGTCAAGCTGAATGCCATTGGCCGAAGATGAGCCCAGATAGATACCGGGCAGGTCGGCGATGTCGAATCGCACCGCGTGCAGCGCGGCGAGTTGCGCTTCCGAGACCCCGGCGGCGACCCAACGCTGGATCGCGGCGGCGACCACCGCATCGAGCGCGGCCTGCGTCAGGATGCCGCTTTCGGTCGCCGCGACCGGCGTCAGGTCGAAAGAAGTCGGCGCGCTCGGCGCGGCAGCCTCGGGTGCAGCCGCCGCTGCGGGATCGGCGGGCGGCGCAAAGACATTGGGATCAAGCGTTTGCCCGATGATATTGCCCTCATCGTCGATCTGGATGGTGGCATGGCCATTGGTCGGGCCATCGCCGAACAGGCCGAAGCGATCTGCGATCGAGCCGCGCGCGATCGTGATCGGGCTCAACGGAAGCGGACTCGACGTGCTGCTGATACCAAAGTCGCCCGCGCCCGGTTGCGGCAGCTGAACCACCGCGAGCAGTGGCAAGGCGGGCGTCCCCGGCTGCGTCGGCGCGGCACCGCCGGCAGTATTGTTGAAAGACGCGGTGTTATTCGTCAGCAGCGCCGCCGATGCCGTGGTCCCGCCGTTCTGGCTGCTCACATAGGTGCCAACGGCTGCGGTGTCGGTGGTGCCGCCGGTATAACCGCGCAGGTTGAAGGTCGCGAGGCCACTCGCAGTCGTATTCGACAGCGCGCGGACGCGAATATTGGTGCTTAGCCCCGCGTTGATCGTATTGCCCGAAATCTGCGCGTTCAGCGTCTCTCGGTCGCCGCCGGTCGAAACACCCGCGGTCACGTTGATGCCGTTGATCAGGCCAGCGGTCGCCGTCGCGGTGACGGTGTTGTTGGTGATCGTCGCGTTCAGCGTGCCGCCCGTGCCGGTCCCTGCGCGCGCGGTTGCGGCGATGCCGAAGTTGCCGCTGATTTCGCGCACGATGTTGTTGTTGATCAGCGCGGTGACGACGCCATTGCCATTGACTTCGGCGTTGATGCCAAGGGCGCCGCCCGAAGTGCCCGAATTGGCGACACCGGCGGTGCCGATGGTATTGCCCTGGATCGTCGCCTGGACGTTGCCGCCGCTGATCGTCGACACGCCGACGAGGTTGATTGCTGCGCCCGAAACCGTGCCGGTGATCGTGTTGTTGTTGATCGCCGCGACCAGGTCGTCGCCGCCCGAGGGGCTGATCGTCACGCCGCCGCCCAGGATGTTCGCCGAATTGCTCGTCGTCAGCGTGTTGCCGCTGAAGGTCAGGTTGTTCTGCGATCCGCCTGCACCGCCGGTGCCATTGGTCGCGAACTGGAAATGATCGCCGCGGTTATTGTCGAAGGTCGAGCCGGTGATGCTCGCGGTGGTGACGGCCGTGCCGTTCGATTCGAGCAGCAGCCCGTCGTTGCCGGTGGTCGCATTGTTCGAATTGCTGAAGGTCGAGGTCGTGACCGTCAGGTTCAGCGTGCCCGCGCTGTTGATCAGATTGACGTTGTGATCGGCATTGCCGCTGAAGGTCGATCCGGTGATCGTCGCGGTGCCGGTCAGCCCGTTGACATAGACGCCGCGCTCATTCGCCGCGTTGCCGTTGTTGCTGATGTTGACGCCCGACAGGGTCAAGCCATTGACCGTCGTGCCGTTGAGGCCGTCGTTGGCGCTGCCGGTGACGTTGAGGTTGGTCAAGCTGACCGGGCCGGTGCTCGTCAGCAGCACGCCTGCCGTGCCGGTCGAATTGGCAATCGTGCCGCCACTATTGGCGCCACCGGTGCCGCTGACGGTGAAGGTACCCGCGCCGGTATTGTTCAGGATGATGCCGCTCGCCGCGCCGGTGGTGTTTACCGAGTCAAACCGCACGCCGCTGCCACCGATCGTCGTATTGGCAATGTTGACGCCCGTGCCCGCGCCGGTGCTGACCGTGTTGCCGGCGCCCGTAACGTTGACCGTGCCGCCGCCGGTTGCCACAAAACCCTGCGCGCCGGTCGTCGCGATGTCGAGCCCGGTGCCGGTCGTGTTGAAGTTGACCGTCGTGCCACCGTTGTTGTTCAGCGAGACGGCGTTCGCCGACGTCGTCGCGACATTGACCGAGCCCGTGAAATTGATCGTGCCGCCGACATTGTTGGAAATGTCGATCTGGCTCGACGTACCGCCCACATTGTCCGCGATCGCCCCCGAGAATGTCGCGGTACCGCTTGTGCGCCCCAGCACAGCAACGGCGGTGCTGCCCGCGTTCGTGACCGAACCGGCATAGCTCACGTTGATGGTGCCACCGGTCCCGCCAGTCAGCGTGCCAAGTTGGAACCCGACCCCGCCCGCGTTGACGATGCTGCCCGCGTTGGCCGTAAGCGACCCCGTCGCGCCGCCGGTGATAACGACGCCTTGCGTGCTCGACCCCGACGAGCTGAGCGTATCAAATGTCGCGTTGAGCGCGCCGCCATTTTGGATGGCGAGCGCGCGACCGGTGCCGGACACGCTGGTGGCGCTAATGGTCAGCGCACCGACGCTCGCACCCGAATCGATGATGCCGGTACCGCCTGCTGCTGTGCCGTTCAGGCTGATCCCGCTGATCGTATTGCCACTGTTAAGAACGATGCCATTGGCCGTACCGAAATTGACCGTCGCATTGCTCGCGCTGACGCCCAGCGCGATGCCATTGGCGCTGACCGTTGCACCGTCGCCGAACAGCCGCTGCCCGGCTTCGAGCGTGATTCCGGCCCCGTAATTGGTGCCGCGATTGTTGATGAAAATCGCTTCGTTCGCCGAATCGACGTCGTCGTTGATGGTGCCGTCGCCCGTTACGCCGTTGAGTTCGGTCAGCGAGGTGAACGGACGGAGGAACGAACCGTCCGAAACGCCATTGGCGCCCGCATAAGCGCTGTCGACGTGCCAGATTACATCAGTGATGTTGAGCGTGACGACACCGTTGAAGCCGCTGACGTTGGTCAGCCCCTCCTGGTCGGTGATCGTATATTGGAAGCTCGCGCTCTGGCCGATGTCGAGACCGGTCGTCGGCGTGAAAGTGAAGGTGCCATTGCCGTTGTTGACAATCGACCCGTTGGTCGCGCCGCTGACCGCCGTGACCTGAAGCGTGGCGGTGTTGCCGAGCGGATCGAGGTCATTGCCAAGCAATTGCGCGGCGGTGAACGTGATCGGCGTGTTGCCGGTGATGTTGAACGCGTCGTTGACCGCAATCGGGGTGATCCGCACCGTGCCTGCGCTCAGCGTGGTTCCGTTAAAGGGGTCGCTCGCGCTGACGCCGGTGGCATCGGTCGTGCCGCTGTTGACGATGCGCAGGATGACGCGGACGAGTTCGCCGGGATCAAAGACGCCATCGCCATCGGTATCGCCACTCGGTGCAAACTGCTGCGTGCGCGTGCCGGTGATCGTGACTGCCATGACGAAGCTTCCCCCTCGATTTCAAACTGCTTGGTCGGTCGCTGGACTCAAGCGTTAATTAATGATGATAATCGCATATTCAGCAATGACAACCTAGTGGGAAATGCGGCGGTAACCCTGTCCAACCTGCTGCAATTCATCCCATGTTGATACGCCATCGCCGTCAGGCGTGGCGCGATTTCAGCAATTGCCACGCGGCGCGCAGTCCGAGCGCCTCGCCGCCCTTCGGCCGCGCGGGCTTCGCGGCTGGGCGCCACGCAAAAGTGTCGAGATGCGCCCAGGGTACGCCTGCGGGCACAAAACGCCGCAAGAACAGCGCCGCGGTGATCGCCCCGGCAAAGCCGCCATCGGGCGCATTGACCATGTCCGCGATGTCGGACTTGAGCATCTCGTCATAGCCATCCCACAGCGGCAATCGCCACAACGGGTCGTGCACCGCCGTGCCCGCCGCGAGAAGATCGGCTGCCAACGCTTCGTCATTCGCAAAGGTCGCTGGCAGATCAGGGCCGAGCGCCACCCGCGCGGCACCCGTCAGCGTCGCGAAATCGAGGATCAGCGCGGGATCGGCCTCGGCAGCCTTGGTCAGCGCATCTCCCAGGATCAGCCGCCCCTCGGCGTCGGTATTGGTGTTCTCGACCGTCAGCCCTTGGCGTGTGCGCAATATGTCGCCGGGGCGAAAGGCATTGCCGGCAATCGCATTCTCCACCGCCGGGATCAGCAGGTGGAGCCGCAGCTTCAGCCCCGCTGCCATCACCAGCCCGGCCAGCGCCAGCGCATGCGCGGCGCCGCCCATGTCCTTCTTCATCAGCCGCATGCCCGATGACGGCTTGATGTCGAGCCCGCCCGAATCAAAGCACACGCCTTTGCCGATGATCGCAACGCGCGGGTGATCGGGGTTGCCCCATTCGAGTTCGATCAGCCGGGGCGCGCGCTCGCGGCTGGCGGCCTGGCCGGCGGTATGGATCATCGGATAGCCCGTCGCGAGCGCATCGCCGCGCGTGACGGTGAGCGTCGCTGTGAAGCGATCCGCGAGCATCGCCGCTTCGGCTTCCAGCTCAGCGGGGCCGAGGTCGGACGCGCCGATATTGACGAGATCGCGCACCTTGGCAGTGGCTTCGGCGAGCCGCACGGTCTCGTCGATCCGCGCGGGGTCGCTCGTGAGCAGCACGCGCGCGCCGACGGAATCGCCAGCCTTATAGCGTTCGAACCGGTGTTGACCGAGCAACCAGCCGAGCCCTGCCGCACCGACCAAGCCGTCACGCAACCGATAGGTCCCTTCGGGCAAGATTTCGCCCTGCGACGCAATCCGCCACGGCGAGCTTTCGGGTTCGTCGCACACCAGCAGTGCCGACCAGTCGTCGGGCGCATCGCCGGGCAGGATCGCGCGATTGCCCGCCTTGCCGGTGATCTTCTGTGCCGCCAGCAGCGTGCGGATACGCGGTGGCTGGGCATTCAGCCAATCGGCAAAGCGATCGGGATGGACGACGTCGATCGCGCGCGCAGGCTGGCCGCGATCGGGCTGGAGGAGGGCGGCAAAGTCGGTCATTCGGCGGGCATCACCAGAAACTGCTCGAACCGGCCCGGCGCGTCGGGTTCGCTATAGGTGATGATGTTCAAGGTCTTGGTGGCGTAAGTGACCTTGTAATTGCGATTGACGAAACCGCCGCGCAGCCTTGGCTTGCGCGCCATTTCGAAAGATTTGGGCGCACCGAGTGGGGCGAGGCTGGCCTTGTAATCGCCGAGCGCGGTTGCCGTGAAATAATAATTGGCATTGTCGGTCAGCAGCTTGCGGTCGAGCGTGCCGGTGCGGAGCTGGTCGTACAGCTTGCGCGCCGCCACGGTCGTCGCCGCATCTGCGCTCTGGGCCTGTGGGGGCACGACAAGTTTGGTGATTTGCTGGGCGATGTTGGTGAAGGCATCGGAGAAGTCGGCGTTGACGAATACGACCACCGCAGCCTTTTGATCGGGGAAGACGATATTCTCGGACAGGAAGCCCACCGCTTCGCCCGAATGCTCGACATAGCGCAAGCCGTTGGCATTGCCGGTGCCGACGCCGAGGCCATAGCCATTGGTGCTGCCGTCGGCGAGCTTGACCGGCGTTTCCTGCGCCACCCAATCATCGGCGGGCAGCAGGCTGCGGTTCATCCGCGCAATGTCCCACTTCGCCAGATCGCGCGCCGTCATCGACAATTCGCCCGCCGCATAAAGCCAGCCCGAAGCAGCGGGCTTCTCGACGCGCACCGGGCCGAGCGCGAACCGCTGATAGCCCTGCGGGTAATTCGGCCCGATTGCCTTGTCCTGATCAATTGCCTTCATCTCCAGCGGCTTGAATATGCGCGCGTCGAGGAAGTCGATCAGCGGCATGCCCGCGACTTTCTCGATAATCATGCCCGCGACGACATAGCCGGTGTTCGAATATTGCCACTGGGTGCCGGGTTCGAAATCGAGCGGCTTCTTCGCCCAGCGATCGACAATGCCCTGCGGCGTCGTCGGCTTGGCCATGTCGGCGAAGCTGTAATCCTGCGGCCAATAATCCTGCAGGCCCGAGGTGTGGCTGAGCAACTGACGCAGCGCGATCTTGTCGCCGCCCGAAATGCCGGGGAGATATTTCGACACCTTGTCGTCGAGGTCGAGCTTGCCGTCATCCTCGAGCAGCAGCATCGCCGCCGCCGTGAACTGCTTTGAGACTGACGCGATCTGATAGGGCAGGTCAGCGCTGGCGACTTTGCGCGTTTCGGATTGCTTGCCCCACGCCTTGGTGAAAACGATTTGCCCGCCGCGCACGATCGCGACCGAGGCCGAAGGGACGCCGGTGCGCGCGAGGCTGGCGGTGACGATCTTGTCGATCTGCGCGGCTTCGTCCGGCGTGATCGCTTGCGCGTGGAGCGCGGCTGGGGCGAGCGTGAGAGCAAGGGTCGAGACGATGGTCAGGAGGCGCTTCATCAATATCCTCGAAAATCGGAGGCCAAGCGGCGAGCATAGCTGCTCGCGCGCCGCGCGCCAGTGGGGCGTGAATTTGCTTTACCCGCCAGGTCGGCCTTGCCCATAAACAGCGCCAGGCAAGGGGATGGCATGACCGACACGACAAGCGTTACCGCACCGGTGATCGGCCCTGCCGCGCCGCGCGACCTCTGCACCGATTGCGGCATTTCGCGCACCAGCGAGCCGAAACGCTGCGGCAGCGCCTGCCAGTTCATCAAGCCCGACTATCCGGCGATGGAAGCCAAGGTGCATGGCCGCGCGCGCGATTCGGCGAGGGGCGACGAGCTGTTCTTCGGACCCTTCCGCCGAATGGTGAAGGCCCGGCTCGCGCCCGCGCGGGAGGGCGCGCAGTGGACCGGCATCACCAGTCGCCTCGGCGAGAGGCTGCTGGAAACCGGCGCGGTCGACGCGGTGCTCACGATGGCGCCCGACCCCGAGGACAAGTGGCGCCCGGTGCCGGTGCTAGTGACCAAGGCAGAAGGCATGGCTCAAGTGCGCGGCATGCGGATGGGCTATGCGCCGCTGCTCGCGCTGCTCGAGCCTGCCCGCGCGGCGGGGCATCGGCGGATCGCGGTGATCGGCATTCCCTGTCAGGTATACGCATTGCGCCGGATCGAAGCCGAGCTGGGGTTCGAGCGGCTCTACGTCATCGGTACGCCGTGCTCTGACAACACCACGACCGCGCATTTCCACGAATTTCTCGCGCTGCTCTCCGACGCGCCCGAGACGATCACCTATCTCGAATTCCGCGCCGATTATCATGTCGAGCTGCGCTTCGCCGACGGGCGACACAAGGCCATCCCGTTCCTGCAATTGCCGCTCGCCGATCTGCGCCCCGATTTCTTCCCGATGACGTGCAAGACCTGCGTCGATTACACCAATGTCCTCGCCGATGTGACCGTCGGCTATATGGCGGGGCAGGGGCAGCAATGGCTGGTCGTCCGTAACGAGCGCGGCGAGGAACTGGTCGCGCTACTCGGCAACGAACTCGTCACCTCGCCGCTCGAAAGCCATGGCAAGCGCGGGGGGCCGGTAAAGGGCTTCATCATCAATACCGAACTGGCGGCGGGCGGCCTGCCGCTGCGGCGCATGCCCAAGCCGATGCGCCGCATTTTCGGCTGGCTGATGCCGCGCGTCGGCCCGCGCGGCCTCGAATTCGCCCGCGCACGGCTGGAGATGAAAGCGGTTGAAACCGTGCTGCACCTCCGCCGCAGCCACCCACGCCGGATGAAATCGATGATCCCCGACCATGTGTGGAAACTGGTCGAACCTTATGGGATCAAGCCCGAGCCGGGCGAACGGCGCGATGAATAGCGCCTAGTTGACACAAGGTGTAATTACACTTATATGCCGCTCATGGAAAACACGGCGCTCATCCCGGTCCAACAACTGAACGCCGAGTGCGTTTGTCTGAACGTGCAGCGAGCCGCGCGGCGAGTTGCACGGCGGTTCGATGCAGCCTTCCGACCGCTCGGTATCACATCGGGCCAGTTCACCATTCTCGGCGCGCTCAATCAGCCGCAACCGGTGACGCTCGGTGAGCTTGCGAATATCCTAGGGATGGAACGGACGACGCTGACGCGCAACCTCGTGCCGCTCGAAACCGCTGGGTTGCTGCGGTCATCGGCCGTCGACGGCGATGCGCGGGCGCGGGCGCTCGCGCTCACCGATGCAGGGCGGGCGCGACTCGCAGCCGCGACGCCGCTCTGGCACGGGCTGCAAGCCGAACTCACCGCGCCGATGCATGACAATGGCTGGTCGGTTGCGCGAGAAGCGCTGGCGACACTCGAACCTGACTGAGCCCTGCCGCCAGCCGCCCCTTTTTTGGTGAAGAAGGTGTAATTACACTTTCATGGAAGGAGAAGAATGATGGCTTCGATACCGTTACAAGGCTCTGTATCTAATCGTTTAGTTGCCGCTGGTCTGGCCCTGTGGGGCGGGGGCGTCGCGATTGCGGCGAGCACCGGCCTGCTCGCCCAGGTGCCGCCGCGCGCCATTGCCGGGCTGGTGGTGCTCGGCGTGACCTTGCCGACCTTGGCCTATGCGACCAATGCCGCCGCGCGGCAGTGGGTCGAAAATTTCGGCATCCGGCGGCTGACGCTGTTCCATTCGTGGCGGATCGTCGCGGCGATCCTGTTCTTCGGCTATAGCGCCGCCGGGCTGCTCCCGCCGCTGTTCGTCGAGCGCGCGGCCTGGGGTGATCTGATCGCAGGATTGCTCGCCGTTGCCGTCGTCGCGATGCCCTTCGCGCGCTGGCGCTATGCCGCGATGCATGTCTTTGGCTCGATCGATTTCGTGACCGCCGTTGGCACCGGGCTCTATTTCACGCTGAGCGATCCGGCATCGATGCTCCAGATCCGGTATCTGCCGCTCGCGCTGATCCCGATGTTCGGCGTCGCGCTGTCAGGGGCGACGCATCTGATCGCCTTCGACCTGCTGCGCCGTTGCAAGACGGCCTAAGCCGCTGGTACCCCGAATAGATCGTGCTCGTCGGCATCCTCAATGACGATGGGCACGATGTCGCCTTGGGCGAGGTGCCCTGCGTCGCGCAGATGGACTTCACCGTCGATCTCGGGCGCGTCGGCCTGGCTGCGACCCGTCGCGCCGCCGGTTTCGTCATCGACCAGATCGATGATGACGGGCAGCGTCCGCCCGATCTTCGCGGCGAGCTTCTCGGCCGAAATCCGCGCCGTGAGTGCCATCAGCCGGGCGTAGCGTTCTTCCTTCACTTCCTCCGGCACCGGATCGGGCAGGGCATTCGCCGCCGCGCCCTCGACCGGTTCGAAGCGGAACGCGCCGACGCGGTCGAGCTGGGCTTCCTCGAGCCAGTCCATCAAATAGGCGAAATCATCCTCGGTCTCGCCGGGGAAGCCGACGACGAAGGTCGACCGGATCGTGATATCGGGCGCGATGCTGCGCCAGTTGCGGATGCGTTCGAGTACCTTGGCTTCGTTCGCCGGGCGCTTCATCAGTTTCAGCACATTGCGGCTCGCGTGCTGGAACGGAATGTCGAGATACGGTGTGATCAATCCCTCGGCCATCAGCGGGATGACCTGATCGACATGCGGATAGGGGTAGACATAGTGCAGCCGCACCCACGCGCCGAGCGACCCGAGCTCGCGCGCGAGATCGGTCATGTGCGCGCGTACCTCGCGGCCATGCCATTCGCGCGGCTGGTGGCGAATGTCGACGCCGTAAGCCGAGGTATCCTGGCTGATCACCAGCAATTCGCGCGTGCCCGCCGCGACCAGCTTTTCCGCCTCGCGCAGGATCGCATCGGGGCGGCGGCTGACGAGATCGCCGCGCAGGCTCGGGATGATGCAAAAGGCGCAGCGGTGGTTGCAGCCTTCGGAAATCTTCAAATAGCTATAGTGGCGCGGGGTCAGCTTCAGCCCGCTTTCGGGGACGAGATTGAGGAACGCGCTCGGCGGCATCGGCGCCGCTTCATGCACCGCGCCGACGACTTCCTCATACTGATGCGCGCCGGTCACTGCGAGCACGTTCGGGAATTTCGCGCGGATCATCTCCGCTTCTTTGCCCATGCAGCCGGTGACGATGACGCGGCCATTCTCCGCCAGCGCTTCGCCGATCGCTTCCAGCGATTCCTCCTTCGCCGAATCGAGAAAGCCGCAGGTGTTGACCAGCACGACGTCGGCACCGGCATAATCGCCCGACAGGGCATAGCCATCGCTGCGCAGCTTTGTCAGGATGCGTTCGCTGTCGACAAGATTCTTGGGACAGCCAAGCGAGACCATGCCGATCTTGGGCGGGGAGGGGAGGATGGTTGCCATGGGAGGGGCCACATGTAGGCCGGTTGGCGGCGATTTTCTACCCGTCCCACATCCGTTTGCCCTGAGCTTGTCGAAGGGCTGCCTTTCTCTCTACCGTGGTGAAGAAGGGCAGGGCTTCGACAAGCTCAGCCCAAACGGAGGTTTGGTGCTCTACGACCTGATACCGCATCCGCAATTTTCAGCGCCCGATTTCGTGATTTCGGTCGAAGCGGCGAGAAGCGTCGAGGGCACATTGGCCATTCGCTACGTCGTTGGCGGACATACGGATAGGATCCTGATTCCCCAACCTGTGGGGTATGCGTCTCGGCATCCCGATCTGTGGCGACACACCTGTTTTGAGGCCTTTGTCGCAGCGGGTGAAGGTGCGGATTATCTCGAATTCAATTTCGCTCCCTCGACGGCGTGGGATGCCTTCAAATTCGCATCCTATCGTGTTTCGGGCGGCAGTTTCTCTTTCTCATCGCCGCACGTTGATGTCGAGCGATCGGAAGGCAGCCTTGAGGTTACGGTGGCACTCGACATGACGGCGACGCCCGAGGCCGATGCGAGCGCGACATGGCACCTAAACCTCTCCGCCGTGATCGAAGAAATCGACGGTACCAAATCCTATTGGGCGCTGGCCCACGCCCCCGGTCCGCCCGATTTCCACAACCGGGATTGCTTTATCGCGACCCTCCCGGCACCTGAGCGCTCATGAACTTCGGTATCGATCGCCTCCTCGCCGACCCCGACCTGCGCAAGCCGCTCGAGGGCAAACGCGTCGCCTTGCTCGCGCACCCGGCTTCGGTCACCGCCGATCTGACGCATTCGCTCGACGCGCTGATCGCCTGCGGCCTCAATGTCTCGGCGATGTTCGGGCCGCAGCACGGCGTGCGCGGCGATTTGCAGGACAATATGATGGAGTCGCCCGACTTCACCGATCCGCGCTACGGCATTCCCGTCTTCAGCCTCTATGGCGAAGTCCGCCGCCCGACCGGCCAGTCGATGGGGACGCTCGACGTGATGCTCGTCGACCTGCAGGATCTCGGCACGCGCATCTACACCTTCATCACGACCCTGCTCTACGTGCTCGAAGCCGCTGCCGAGCATGGCAAATCGGTGTGGGTGCTCGACCGCCCCAACCCCGCCGGCCGCCCGATCGAGGGGCTGACCTTGCTGCCGGGGTGGGAGAGCTTCGTGGGGGCAGGACCGATGCCGATGCGCCACGGCATGACGCTCGGCGAGCTCGGCCACTGGTTCATCGATCACTACAAGCTCGACGTCGACTATCGCGTGATCGAAATGGAAGGCTGGGCGCCCGACGCCGCGCCGGGCTTCGGCTGGCCCGCCGACCGGGTCTGGGTCAACCCCAGCCCCAATGCCCCCAACGTCAACATGGCGCGCGCTTACCCGGGCACGGTGATGCTCGAGGGGACGACGCTGTCCGAAGGGCGCGGCACCACCCGCCCGCTCGAACTGTTCGGCGCGCCCGATCTCGATGCAGCGGCAATCATCGCCAAGATGCAAGCGCTCGCGCCCGAATGGCTGGCGGGCTGTACGCTGCGCAATATCTGGTTCCAGCCGACCTTCCACAAGCATGTCGGCCAGATCTGCAACGGCGTCCATATCCACGCCGAAGGGCCGGGCTACGACCATGCCGCCTTCAAGTCCTGGCGGGTGCAGGCACTCGCCTTCAAGGCGATCCGCGCGCTGCGCCCGGATTACGAGCTGTGGCGCGATTTCCCGTATGAATATGAATTCGGCAAGCTCGCGATCGACGTGATCAACGGTGGTCCGGGGCTGCGCGAGTGGGTCGATCATGCGCCGGCGAGCCCCGCCGATCTCGACGCGATGGCCAGCCCCGGCGAAGCCGCTTGGGCGCAGGTGCGACGCCGATTCCTGCTCTATCCGGAGGCGTGAGCGCTGGTCACACCGCCGCGTTGGCGAGCAGCCGGTCGATCGTCGTCTGTACACTCGCCAGATCATCGCGCAGCATGCGGAGCTGATCGACCGGGGGCAGCGCTTCGATCGGGCGGCGGCGGAAGGGGCCGCGAAACAGCCGGTCGAGGATGATCATTGTCCGGCTCCGCGGCTTGGCAAGCGCCCTGTGGCGCGGCAACGGTGTGATCTCGGGATCGGGTGCGGCCTTCTCGGCGCGTTCGGCGATAGGCGCAGCAAGCGGGGCGACGGCTTCGGCCACCGGCGCGACTGCCTCAACCACCGCCGTTTCGGTCGGCACGAGCGGCGTCAACGACACCGGCACCCCACGCCGACGCGCAGCCTTGGCTTGAGCGCGGCGTTCCTGACGGCGGCTCTGGCGGCTGAGCGGCGCGCATTCGACCAGCGGTTCATCGACATCGGGCAGCGGTATTGCGCTGCGTTCGGTCGATCGGGGCGGGGTCACCGGCGGGCTTTGCGGTGCATGACGGACGCCCAAGGCGTTCCGATCACGATGCGACTGGCGTTGGCGCGTGCGTGCCTGCTTCATGCTGTCCCCCCGATGTTGCTGCGGTGCCGACGTCTCCCAAATTCGTGGCGAGGCCTATCGCACAAGGCACGACTCGCGGAAATCGTAAGGGAAGCGTGTTTGCGGCAAAGCGAATCGGGCGTGCGACGAAGCGCGCCCTTGACTAGGCGGTCGGGCCGCTGCCCTCAACCGGATCGCGGTCG
Organism: Sphingomonas sp.; assembly: GCA_019744885.1. Taxonomy (GTDB): domain Bacteria; phylum Pseudomonadota; class Alphaproteobacteria; order Sphingomonadales; family Sphingomonadaceae; genus Sphingomonas. The sequence continues at coordinate 2,372 of JAIETY010000142.1, read as the reverse complement.
GTGAGGCTGACATAACCCAGCACGAGCGCAAAAGTCGTCATCGCCAGCAGCGCAAGCGCGAGAAAAGGTTCGTCGAAAAAAAGGGGCATGGCGTTTCTCCGATCAAAAGGATCGAAGTGACCATCGCCCCTTTAGCGGCGGGCGGCATTGACATCAATCAAACCGTCGGCGCGTTCACCGCTTGCGCGTCAACTCCCGCATGCCCTCGTCGAGGCCCGCCAGCGTCAGCGGGTACATCCGGTCGCCCACCAGCTCGCGGATGATGCGGATCGATTGCGAATAGCCCCATTGCTCGCTCGGGATCGGATTGAGCCACACCGTCGCGGGATAGGTCGTCGTCAGCCGGTGGATCCACACCGCGCCCGATTCCTCGTTGAAATGCTCGACCGAACCGCCCGGATGGGTGATCTCATAGGGGCTCATCGACGCATCGCCAACGATCACCAGCTTGTAATCATGGCCATATTTGTGGAGCACATCCCACATCGACGTGCGTTCGCTGAAACGCCGCCGGTTGTCCTTCCAAACGCCCTCATAGGGGCAATTGTGGAAGTAGAAGAATTCGAGATTCTTGAACTCGGTCGTCGCCGCCGAAAACAGCTCCTCGCACAGCTTGACCCACGGGTCCATCGAGCCACCGACGTCGAGGAACAACAGCAGCTTGACCGCATTGTGCCGCTCGGGTCGCATGACGACGTCGAGCCAGCCTTGGCGCGCAGTGCCGTCGATCGTCGCGTCGATATCGAGTTCGTCGGCCGCGCCTTCGCGCGCGAACCGGCGCAGGCGGCGGAGCGCGATCTTGATGTTGCGCGTGCCGAGTTCACGCGTGTTGTCGAGATTGCGGAATTCGCGCTGGTCCCACACTTTCAGCGCGCGCTTGTGCTTGCTTTCGCCGCCGATGCGCACGCCTTCGGGATTATAGCCCGAATTGCCATAGGGGCTGGTGCCCTTGGTGCCGACCCATTTGTTGCCGCCTTCGTGGCGACCCTTTTGCTCGGCGAGGCGCTCTTTCAGCGTCGCCATGATTTCGTCCCACGAGCCGAGCGAGTTGATCGCTTCCATCTCTTCGGCGCTCAGATATTTTTCGGCGACCGCGCGCAGCCAGTCTTCGGGGATTTCGGCGGTTTCGGTCGCATAGTTGGTGGCGATGCCGCGAAACACCTTGGCAAAAACCTGGTCGAACTTGTCGAGCAGCCCCTCGTCCTTCACATACACCGCGCGCGAGAGGTAATAAAAATCCTCGGGCGTGCGATCGATGACCTCGGCGTCGAGCGCTTCGAGCAGCAGCAAATGCTCCTTCAGGCTTGCGGGGATGCCGGCGCTGCGGAGCTCGTCGAGGAAGTTGAGAAACATGGCGCAATCATGCCCGCGCGCACGCCGCGACGCAATGGCGCTGGCGCCTACCCAGGGTGAGTGCCCCCGCGACACCGCCTTAAAGGTGAATTTACCTTGTCAGATTATTGCTCGGAATTGGGGAAGTCGGGGTGCATGGATCAGACAGCAAAGATCGAAGCCATTATCGTCGAAGTCGCACGTCAGTGCGGCGCGCTGGTGATGGAATGCGCCGACGTTGGCGGCCATGTCACACTTGCGTCCGACCAGATTGACCGCACGATCGCCGATCTCGACGGGTTCGACGCCGTCGCCGACGCGCTCGCCAATGATCAGGCAAGCGTTGCCGCTGCCATTGCTGAGGCGCGCGCGCTGACCGATCGGGCCAAGACGCAGCTGACGCAGGGGACGGCGGCGATCGTCGACTCGATTGGCAATTTCAGCGAGGTTTCCGACCGGATCGTCCAGCTCAGCACCCGCGTGGCGCGGATGGCGGAGGCGCTCGATCAGGTGCAGCAGGTATCGCAACTGATCGGCGGGATCGCGCAGCAGTCCAACATGCTCGCGCTCAATGCCGCGATCGAGGCAGCGCGTGCGGGCGGGCAGGGCAGCGCCTTTGCGGTCGTCGCCACCGAAGTCAAACGCCTCGCGCAGCACACCCGCGATGCGACCCAGCGGATCGACCGGACGGTCGCGGCTTTAGCCGAGGAGGCCAATGCCTTCACCCGCGAAGTGACCGACGGCGCGGCAAAGGGACGCGCGGCGGCCGAACGCTTCGGCGCGATCAAGTCCACCGTGGCCGATCTCGGCACGATCGTCGCGCGCGTCGACGTGCAGACCGATGGCATTGCCGCCAGCAGCGCGCAGATGCAGCGCAGCATCGCCGCTGCCCAGCACGGATTAGCGGTATCGGCCCAGGCCACCCGCAAGAACGGCGCCGCGTTGCGCAAGGCGCGCGGTCGCCTGGAGGGGTTGGAGACCGCGTGCAACCTGATGCTCGATCAACTCGCGCATTCGGGCATCACGATCGACGACAGCCC
>JAIETY010000071.1 GCA_019744885.1 Sphingomonas sp. | reverse complement strand
GCCGCCGGGCGGCCATCGAAGGGTTCGAGGATGAACAGCTTCATGCCCGCCGCTTCGCCGAACACCAGCGCGCCGGTCATGTTGAACGGCTGGCCGATGCCCAGCGTCGCCATCACCGGTTCGTAAAAGGCGCGCGCGCGCTCCAGATCGCGGGTGCCCAGAGTGACATGGCTGAACATACACGCATCCTCAATCGGCCCAGGCGGCGTCGTCGAGGTGAATCTCGGCGGCGGGTTGGCTGCCCCAATCGTCGATCTTCGCGCGCCCGGCAATCCACAAGCGCCGGTGCGACGGCGCCGACAGCAGCGCTTGTCCCAAAAGGCTTTCGGCCTGTCGAAACGCGACTGTCTTCAACCGAGCGCCATCTTCGCCTGCCATGATGGCACGCACATGACCATTGCCGACAATATCGGCCTTGATGACGCGGACCGGCCCGGCGGCGACGCGCGGGGCGGGCCAGCCCATGCCGTAGGGGCCACCTGCCTCCAGCGCATCGACCAGCGCTGGCGAGACGCCGCGCGGCGTGAGCAGCGCATCGACCAGCAGCGCGCGGTCGCCGATCGAGCGGGTGACACCCTCGGCGAGGCGCGCTTCGAGGAAGTCGCTGAAGGCGCTCAGCCGATCCTCGGCGATCGTCAGCCCCGCTGCCATCGCATGGCCGCCGCCCGCCACCAGCAGCCCGGCTTCCTTCGCCGCCAGCACCGCCTGGCCGAGATCGACGCCGGGCACCGAGCGCCCCGATCCCTTGCCGACGCCATGCGCGTCGAGCGCGATGACGATCGCGGGCTTGCCGAATTTTTCCTTCAGCCGCCCGGCGACGATGCCGATCACGCCGGGGTGCCAGCCGGCCCCGGCGACGATGGTGACCGCGCGGTCGGGGCGGGCCATGGCCTCGGCGCTGGACTGGACGTCACCCTCGATCGTGCGGCGTTCTTCGTTGAGCCGGTCGAGTTCGGCGGCGATGATGCGCGCCTCTTCCGGGTCATCGGTGGTGAGCAGGCGGACGCCAAGGTCCGACTTGCCGACGCGCCCGCCCGCATTGATGCGGGGCCCGAGCGCAAAGCCCAGATCGGTCGCGGTCGGCGCGCGGGTGAGGCGCGCGGCGTCGAGCAGCGCGGACAAGCCGATGTTGCGGCGCTGTGCCATCACTTTCAGCCCCTGTGCCACAAACGCGCGGTTGAGGCCCCGCAGTGCCGCGACATCGGCGACCGTGCCGAGTGCGACAATGTCGAGCAGCTCGAGCAGCTTGGGCTCTGGGCGGCTCGTGAAATGCCCGCGCGACCGCAACGTGCGGATCAGCGCGGCGCCGAGCAGGAAGGCGACGCCAACCGCCGCAAGATGGCCATGCGCGGCGCCTTCCGCTTCATCGAGCCGGTTGGGATTAACCAGCGCATAAGCGACCGGGAGGGCAGGCGCGCATTTGTGGTGATCGACCACGATCACATCGACGCCGACGTCGCGCGCCATCTCCAGCGCTTCGAATGCCTGCGCGCCGCAATCGACCGTGACGATCAGGCTCGCGCCCTCGCCCGCGAGCCGCACCAGCGCCTCGCCCGACGGGCCATAGCCCTCCATCAGCCGGTCGGGGATATAGGCCACCGGATCGAGCCCGAGCGCGCGCAGCAGCCGGATCATCAGCGCGGCGGAAGTGGCGCCGTCGACGTCATAATCGCCGAACACCGCAACGCGCTCGCCCGCGAGCACGGCGGCGGCGAGCCGCTCGGCAGCGCGGTCCATGTCGCGGAAGATCGAGGGGTCGGGCATGAACCCGCGAATGCTTGGGGAGCGGTGCGCCTCGAGCGTCTCGCGCGAGCACCCCCGCGACAGCAGCAGCTGCGTGACGAGATCGTCGCCGGTCAGCTCTTGGCGCGCATCGGTTTCCAGCGCGCGCCACCGCCACGGCTGGCCGAGGATGGAGTGGGTGATGTTGAGGACATGGGACATTGCGGTGGGTGTAGGGGAAAGCGGGGCGGGCGGGAATTGGGTTTGGGGGAGGTGGGGCTGATCAGTTTCGACCATATCGCCGAGCAATGCGCTCGGGACGCTGAGGTATCGCCTTGGCGGGATTGAGCTGTACGACTCTTGCTCCTGTATGCTTCATCGCAGCCACGACGGCTGGCCAGTTCTGATCGGATACCGCGATGAAGACTCTGACCTTCGAAAGCGATCGATTGGGTAGCTTCGAGGCGATTTTCCCAAGAACGGCGACCAGGTTCGGTTCGGAGAGAGATGCGAGCGCGACGTTGTCCGAATAGCTTTCGGTGACCGCGTCGTGGACCCAAATCTCCGACTCAGAATAGTCCGCCGCATCTGGAAGGCGGAGGACGGTCGTCGAGGGTGTAATTTTGTCTCCACTCAGCCGACCGACTGCCTCGCGCAGATAATCGTGCCATTCGCGCTGGGTGTTCGCTTTCGGGCCGAGTAGCGGCGCAAGGAAGGCCGCCTTTGCCGCTTCGTCGCTGGCGACCTTTGCCGCGAGGACCTTACGGCCCGTTGCCAGCGCAGCGTCCCAAGCGGTCGGGTTGCTTGGCGACACCTTGCCGTCGGCAAGTTCGACCGCGAGATCGATCGTCGCTGGATCGGCGTTGAACTCCTCGGACGGGATCACCACCGGGATCAATACACGCTGGCCGTCGAGCGAGAATCGTGGTTCGCGCCGCCAACGGATAGAGCTGACCGAATGGGGCAGCGCCTTGATGTAGTCCGGAGGCACCAGATCGGATAGGGCGAGCGCGCGCACCATTTTGCCATCTTGCCCGTAAACGACGACGACGTTGGGGCCGTAACCCATGCCGTGCCAGTTATCGAATGTAACGGCATAGGCACCGTCGTCGCGAACCAGCGCAGATACCGGGGCGACGTCGTTTGCAAGGTGATGCTCCCAGACCAGCTGCCAACGCTTGTCGATAAGCCGCTCAAGCCGCGCGCTCGCTTGCCGCGCCCCGCGCTTCTTTTGACCGGCGGGATCGACCTTTCTCACTTTGTCTTCGAAATAGTCGAGCTGGCTCTCAAGATCGCGCGGCGTGACGGTGAGGCGAGCGTTCCCGGAGCACGAGCTATACGTCTCTGTTGCGGGCAGCGCCCAGCTATCGGCACATGACGTTGCGGGCGTGACAGAAACCAAGACCGTCGCAAATGCCAGCATTCCCATCGCGCGCAAGATATTCATTTGCCTGCCCTCCAAGATATAAAGTATCCTTACTGAGCTGCATCGTGCAATCCCTGCCTTTGCCTTTTGAGAGTGTTACGGGCAGCGGCGGCGCGCGCCATCCCTAATGGCGGCGCTTGTTTGGTGTTGCCGCGCACGATCAGCTTGCGGCTGTACGCAACACCCCAACCCATGCAACAACGCGCCCACCGTCGCATTATGCACCGTCCACAGGATTGTGCTGGCTAAGACCTTCAGCTAGCCCTTGATTCTACGGTCGCGCAAAAGCCCAGGGGCGGCACGCGCATCAGGGGTCAGGGGGTAAGGCGATGAAGCGGACGGTCACTCTCACGATGGTCGCGGGCGCAATTGCGTTGATGCCGCAGGCGGTGGCCGCGCAAGATAAGGTCGCCGCGCCTCCGGCCGCTGCATCGGCCGCCCCAACCGCCCCGATCGCGATCGTCTTTTCGGAAAAAGGCGCCAACGGGGCGAGCGATCTGCCGATGGGCGTGCATCGCATCCCCGACAGCAATGTCGTCGTCTCGGGGTATCAGGGTGGCGGCGCGCTGGGGATATTGTTCGGCGTGGTCGGGATGCTGGTGCAGAGCTCGATCAGCACCGAAACCACCACCGGCAAGGTTCGCAATGTCGAGGATGACCTGCGCTTCGACATCCGGGCGCAGGCGATCGAGGCGACCAACCGGATCATGGCGACCGACCCGTTCCGGACGGCCTATACGCTGACGCCGCAGCCGGGTGGGAGCACGATGATCGTGACGCCCTATGTCGTGCTCACCTTCGTCAAAAAGACCAATGACCTTCGCCCGTTCGTCGTGCTGAAGACCAAGATCGCGACCGGCACCGACTCAGGCAAGACGATCAAATATTTCTGCTGTGAGGGGAAGGCGCTGCCGCTGGCGAGCCTGACCGAAAACAACGGTGCCGGCCTGAAGGCCCTGCTGACGAGCGAACTCGATACCGCCGTCAACGTGATGCTGCTCGATCGTTCGCAGCCCTTTCCCCGGAACAACGATGCCAAGGTCGACACCAACGGCTTGCTGCCGTTTGTCGGCAAACCGTTGAAGTGGCGGGGGTTCGATCTGGGGCGATATAAAGATTATAGTCTGATCGAGTTTCGCGGCGGGATCTTCGTCTTCTCGGGCGTGAATATCGTCGAGCCGGGCGGGCTGGAAATCACGCCCGTGGTCAAGAAGTGAGCGCCGATATCGCGATTGGGTGATGCCCGGTCGGCTGAGCGACCGATAGATCACCCGGTCATACGAGCTCGCGAAGTCTGCTTCCCCTCACCGCCGCGCGCGCTCATCGTCGCGCTGGACGATCAGCTTGCGCACGCGGTCGATGCTCGCGTTGAAGTCGGCGGTGTCGCGTGGGCGCAGCGTTGCCGCGCGGCGATAGGCGTCGATGGCGGCTTCGTAATCGCCGCGTGCCTCCGCGCAGATGCCCAGATCATAAGCAAGCGCGAAATGCGGGGTGGTCTGGTCGAGCGCCGCGATCTCGGTGCAGGCGCCGGTCAGGTCGCGCTGGGTGGCGCGGATCGCTGCCTTGAAGCGGTCGTGAAATTCCTTCGGCATCCCCTCACGGCTTTCATAGAAGCGCGGGGCATAGGTTTCGGTGTGCGGGCTGATTTCGCGCGCGACTTCTTCGGCGATGCTGTCGGTCAGCCCGCGCACCACGCCATCGACCGCGCCGGGGGCGCTCTCGCCCGGGCACCAGGTCACCGCATTCTGGCGCGGCTTGCGCGTTGAATAGACGACGCGCCCGTCGCTCGCGCGCGCGATGCGCAGGTCGGCCGACACATCGATCGTGCGCTGGCGGCAGTAAATGGTCTGCTTTTCCTTGCGGACGCATTTTTCGTTGCCCGACGGGTCCTTGGTCTTCTCGACGCAGTTCTCGCGCTCTTGCTGCACGCGCGCTTCGTTGATTTCGGTCGAAACGAAGCCCGAAAGGATGCCGTCGACATCGGCGCCGCCCGCAACGACGCTATAGTGGCCGCGATTGCCGATCGCGCGTTCGAGCGCATAGCCGAGCGCGCGGCCATCGGGGCCGTCGATGCGGTCGACGCCCATCCGCTTCAGGAAGCTCGGCTCGCGGTAATCGGCGGGGAAGCGCCCGGTGATCTTGACGCTTTCGGCGAGCGCCGCGCCGCTGAGCGCGAGCGCACCGACCGCCACGAGTTGCCACGACCGCAATCGTCCCATCATGTCCCCCATTTTCGAACCCGGCAGAAGATTAGCGCGGGCGCGCGCTACAGCCAACTGCGCTCGCGAAACCATTTGGTGATGATGTACTTCACGCCGCGTACCACCGGCATGCCTTCGTGCAAGGTCAGGATGTTCGGGCTGCCGTCGAGCGTCATATTATTCCAGGCGAGCAGCAGCCCGCGCTTGGGCGCGACGCGAAAACCGGCCTGCGGGAACCAGGTCGCGCCGCCGTCCTCGACATCGTTGAGATAGACCATCGCGGTCCAGGTCCGCTGGCCGCCCTGTTCGCGCACCTTTTGCCAATAGGATTGGGTTTCGAAGAAATAATCATGGTGCGCGCGGAAATGCTGGCCCGGCGCATAGCGCTGGCCCTGGATCGTCTCGCCCTGTTCGGGCGGCTGGCCGAGCAGCGCGGCAATGCCTTCGTCGACCGGGCGAATGTCATCGGCCCAGCGTTCGAGGTCACAGCTTTCGCTGGTGCGGAAATTTTCCTCGGGGTGGTCGCTGAGCAGGGTCGAGGGGCGCCGCCCCGCGTCGATCCGCGCGATCAGCCGGTTGCAGGTGGCAGTGTCGAGGAAATTCTCGACGCGATAAGCCTGCACGCCCTCGACCCCGATCGGCGTAGCGCGCAGGTTGGCGGCAAGCGTCGCGGCAACCGACGCGCCGATTTGCGCGCGCAGCGGTGAGGCCGGGCTGGATTTCTTGAGGCGTTTGAACACGCGCGCGACTCTGCCGCCCCCTTGCCAAAAAGCAAGGCCCGGCGGGGGTGCCGCCGGGCCAAGCCTTGTCGCGTCGGGCGTCAGTAGAAGATGCCGTACACCACATCGACCACTTCCCCCGTCTCGACATCGACGAGCAGCGCATCGTCATAATAGCGCACCCATTCATAGGGGTAATAGGCTTCGGGCAGACGGTAATAATAGGGATCGCTGATCCAGTAACGCTGATCGAACAGGATGCTGTTCAGCGTGTAGCCGATCGAAAACCGCCGATAGCCATAGCTCCAGCCATAGGGTGCGTAATAGCGGGGCAGGCGGAAGATATCGCGGTTGAAGCTGCGATAGCTCTGCCAGTTCCAGCGATTGTCGCGCCGCCAGTCGCGGTTCCACGCACCGCGAAAGCCATTACCAAAGCGCCCGTCGCCGCGATAATTGGGCTGGTTGCGATAGGCGCCACGGAAATCCTGGCGGAAGTCTCCCCGGAAGCCCTGGCGGTTGTCACTCCGGAAATCCTGACGGAAACCGCCCTGGAATCCCTGACGATTATCGCCCCGGAAGTCGCGGCGGAAATCGTCGCGGAACCCCGGCCGATTGTCGCCGCGGAAGTCCGGGCGCTGATCGCGACGGAAATCCTGCCGGTCATCGCGGCGGTCGGCGCGGAAGTCCTGACGATCATCACGCCGGTCCGCGCGGAAGTCCGGTCGCTGGTCGCGGAATTGCGGCGCGGGTGGGGTGCCGCCGAAGGTGCCGCGATTCTGGCGGAAATCCTGCGGGTTGTCGCGCCGGTCACCCCGGAAATCGGGGCGATCACCGCGCACCTGACCCTGGAACCGGGGCTGCTGCTGGAACACGGGCGGCGTGGGCGGCTGCTGGCGCTGGTCGATGGTCACCTGCGGCACATCGGCGCGCGGTTGGTTGAAGCCACGGTCGGGCCGTTGGAACTGCGGCTGCTGCGGTTGGTTGAAGCCGCGATCGGGGCGCTGGAATTGCGGCTGCTGCGGCTGGTTGAAGCCACGGTCGGGCCGTTGGAATTGCGGCTGCTGCGGCTGGTTGAAGCCACGATCAGGCCGTTGAAACTGCGGCTGCGCTTGCGGCTGCTGGAACTGCGGCGGCGCGCGGAATTCGCGCTGCGGGCGCGACTCGGATGGCTGAAAGCGCGGGCCGCCTTCATTGAGCAGGCGCTGCACGGGCTCGAAGCGATCGCCCTCTTCCTGCGCAAGCGCCGCACCAGGGATCAACGCCACCGCAGCCAGCAGACCGACAAAAAACGACTTACGCATCATGTCCTCCAAACACGCGTCGATCCGAAAGGCCGGTGGCGACGATGCCCTGCTTTTGTGCCTTCCGCGATGACCGGTTTCTGAATTGGCGTGACAGCCAATTGAAAGCTTATTTGGTGGGCGGCGTCAGCGCGGGGACGATGCGCGCGGCGTCGGCGGGCTCGATGCCCGGACGCGGCGGGCCAGCGACCGTCTCGTCGCCGCGCTGGATGCGCGCGGCGAGCTGCACCGCCTCAATCACGCGCGGATAGACGCCGCAGCGGCAGATGTTGGTGATCGCCGCTTCGATCTCTTCTTCGGACGGGTTGCGGTTCTTCTTGATCAGCACGGCAGCAGCCATGATCATGCCGGGAATGCAAAAGCCGCATTGCGGCACGTTGTTGGCGATCCACGCCTGCTGCACTGGATGTTCGCGCTCGCGCGACAGGCCTTCGATCGTGGTGACGAACGTGCCTTCCAGACTGCCGATCGCGACCTGGCACGAACGCACCGCATTACCGTCGATATCGACCGTGCAGGCGCCGCAATGGCCCGTGCCGCAGCCATATTTGGTGCCGGTCAGGTTGGAGGCATCACGCAGCGCCCACAGCAGCGGCGTCTTGGGGTCCATCCGATAGTCGATCGGCTGGTTGTTGACGGTGAATTTGGTCATGCGGGCTCGGCCTTCGGGCGCGGCGGGCTGGCGGTGGTGGAGACCATGCGCGCGCCGTCGATGATGATCGGGCTGGCGATACCGGGAATGCCGTCGCGGTCGATTTGCATCCCGCGTGCGATGACTTGCGGGTCGGCGAAGACTTCGTCGACGGCGTTGATCGGCCCGGCGGGGACGCCGACGGCTTCGAGCGCTTCGTAGAGATCGGCCTTGGCCCAGGTGACGATGACGGCGGTCAGCGCAGCGATCAGCGCGGCGCGGTTGCGCACGCGTTCGGGATTGGTGGCAAAGCGCGGATCGTCGGCGAGCGGCAGCTTCAGCACCTCGCACAGCTTGCGGAATTGGCTATCGTTGCCGACCGCGATGATCAAGTCGCCGTCGGCACACACGAACGACTGGTACGGCGCCAGATTGGCGTGGCCATTGCCCATCCGGTGCGGCACCACGCCGCTCGCCATCCAGTTGAGCGCCTGATTGGCGAGCACCGCCACCTGCGTGTCGAGCAGCGCCATGTCGATGTGCGCGCCCTTTCCGGTCGCATCGCGCTGACGCAGCGCGGCGAGGATCGCGACCGCCGAATAGACGCCGGTGAAGATGTCCGCATAGGCAATGCCCGATTTTTGCGGGGGCCCGTCGGGTTCGCCGGTCATAGACATGATGCCGCCCATGCCCTGAATGATGAAGTCATAGCCCGCGCGGTGCGCATAGGGCCCGGTCTGGCCGAAGCCGGTGATCGAGCAAGTGATGAGGCGAGGGAAAGCAGCGGCAAGGGTTGCGTGGTCGAGGCCATATTTGGCGAGCCCGCCGACCTTGTAATTCTCGATCACGACATCGGCCTCGGCGATCAGGTCGCGGACCTGCGCTTGTCCCTCGGGCGTGGCGATGTCGATCGCGACCGAGGATTTGCCGCGATTGGTCGAGTGGTAATAGGCCGCGTCGAGATTGGCACCGTCGGGCCCGATCATGAACGGCGGGCCCCAGTGCCGCGTGTCGTCGCCCGCGCCGGGGCGCTCGACCTTCACTACCTCGGCGCCCAGATCGGCGAGCAATTGTCCGCACCACGGCCCGGCAAGGATGCGCGCCAGCTCGACGACCTTGATCCCGGCGAGCGGGCGCGCGGTCATGCGAGCGGCTGGCGGATGGCGTAGACGACATGGGCAGTGGCCACGCCTGCCATGTCGAAGTCGATCGTGCGGTCGGCGAGCAGGACGCCGCCGATCTTTTCCATCGCTTTGCGCGAGCGGATGTTGCTGGCGCCGACGTAAAACACCGCTGCGTCGAACCAGCGCAGCGCGTGGCCGATCATCAGCGTCTTGATCTCGCGGTTGGTGGTGCCGCCCCAGTAAGCGCGGGCGAGGAACGTCCATCCAATCTCGACTTCGCCGGGTTCCACGCGCGTGCGGTCGTAGCGGCTTGAGCCAATGACCGCGCCGCTCGCCTTGTCGCGGATGATCAGGCACCCGCCCGAGGCCATCGCGTCGGCGAAGAAGCGGCGGAAGACCGGCTCCTGCCACCGATCATGCGCTGGGTGGACCTCCCAGATCAGCGGATCGGCGGCTACTGCAAACAGCGCGTCCCAATCCGCCTCGCGCAGCGGCGACAGCGTCACCGTCGCGCCGGTCAGCGTCGGCTGGGCATCGAACGGTGTCGTCTCGACCATCAGAAAGCGGCAATCCCGGTGATGGCGCGGCCAAGGATCAGCGCGTGGACGTCGTGCGCGCCTTCATAAGTGTTGACCGTCTCCAGGTTCATCAGGTGCCGCATGACCTGATATTCGCCCGAAATGCCATTGCCGCCGTGCATGTCGCGCGAGGCCCGCGCAATATCGAGCGCTTTGCCGACATTATTGCGCTTGACGATCGAGATCATCTCGGGCGCGAACTTATGCGCGTCCATCAGCCGCCCGACGCGAAGCGACGCCTGCAACCCCAGCGCGATTTCGCTCGCCATGTCGGCGAGTTTCTTCTGATAGAGCTGCGTTGCTGCCAGCGGCCGCCCGAACTGCTTGCGGTCGAGACCGTATTGCCGCGCGGCGGTGTAGCAGAATTCGGCGGCGCCCATCGCGCCCCATGAAATGCCGTAGCGCGCGCGGTTGAGGCAGCCGAACGGCCCTTTGAGGCCCTGGACATTGGGCAGCAGCGCATCCTCGCCGACCTCTACCCCGTCCATCTGGATCATGCCGGTGATCGAGGCGCGCAGGCTCAGCTTGCCTTCGATCTTGGGCGTGGCGAGCCCCTTCATCCCTTTTTCCAGAATGAAGCCGCGAATGCCGCCGCCATGCGCGTCGCTCTTGGCCCAGACGACGAACACATCGGCGATCGGCGAGTTGGAAATCCAGGTCTTCGCGCCCGAAATCCGGTAGCCGCCGTCGATCTTTTCGGCCTTGGTCAGCATGCCGCCGGGATCGGAGCCGGCATCGGGCTCGGTCAAGCCGAAGCAGCCGATCCATTCGCCGGTCGCGAGCTTGGGCAGATATTTGTGCCGCTGTTCTTCCGAACCATATTCATAGATCGGGAACATCACGAGGCTCGACTGCACGCTCATCATCGATCGATAGCCCGAGTCGATCCGCTCGACTTCGCGCGCGACGAGGCCATACGAAACGTACGACGCGCCAACGCCGCCATATTCGACCGGGATCGTCGGCCCGAGCAGCCCGAGCGCGCCCATTTCGCGGAAAATGCTCGGGTCGGTCGTTTCATGCTGGAACGCATCGATGATGCGCGGCGCGAGCTTGTCCTGCGCATAGGCCGCGGCGGTATCGCGGACGGCGCGTTCCTCCTCGTCGAGTTGATCGTCGATGAAGAAGGGATCGGCCCAGTCGAACCTGCTCATGCCGGACATTGCTTTGCTCCTGAATGGTCGAAACCCGATTCCGCGCAACCGCGTGATTTGTCCAGCCCTGTCCTTTAGAAGCTGGTTATGACTCAGCCCATCCGCCCCTGCCGCTCTGCGCTGTACCTGCCGGCGTCCAACCCGCGCGCGATCGAGAAGGCGCGGGGGTTGCCGTGCGATGCGGTGATCCTCGACCTCGAAGATGCGGTCGCGCCCGAAGCCAAGGTCGAGGCGCGGGCGGCGGCGGTGGTGGCGTCTGATACCGGCGGTTTCGGCGAGCGGCTGACGGTGCTGCGAGTCAATGCGCTCGACACGCCGTGGGGCGATGCTGATCTGGCCGCCGTGGCCGACATGGATGTCGACGCTATATTGGTGCCGAAGATCACGACCGCCGCCGACGTGGCAAGGTACCGCGAGCGGTTGGGCGGCCAGAAGCTGTGGGTGATGATCGAGACGGCCCGCGCGGTCGCCAATCTCCAGCCGATTGCCGATGCGGTGGGGGAAGACGGCGCCTTCGTGATCGGCACCAACGACCTTGCGCTCGAAATGCGCTGCGCGGGGCGCGCGCCATTGCTGCCGGTGCTGACCCTCGCGGTTGCGGCGGCGCGGGCGAGCGGGCTGACGGTGCTCGACGGGGTCCGCAACGATTTCAGCGATGTCGAAGCCTTTCTTGCCGAGGCCGAGCAAGGCCGCGACCTGGGCTTCGACGGCAAGACGCTGATCCACCCCGCGCAGATCATCGCCTGCAACAGCGTCTTCACGCCGAGCGCTGAACAGGTCGCCCGCGCCCGCGCGATCGTCGCCGCATTCGACCTGCCCGAGCATGTGGGCAAGGGCGCGATCCGGCTCGACGGGCGGATGGTCGAGCGGCTGCACTTGGCCGCAGCGCAACGCACGCTTGCGCTTTTCGCCGCCGCCAATTCGGCCTATGCTGCCGTCAAACAGGATTAGGAGACGCCTAAGATGGCCACTGCGCTCAAGCCCGCCGAAACACTCCGCGACCGCTGCTCGCCCGAAGAATGGCAGGCGCGCATCGACCTCGCCGCCGCTTACCGGCTGGTCGCGATGTATGGTTGGGACGACCTGATCTTCACCCATCTGTCGGCGCGGGTGCCGGGGCCCGAGCATCATTTCCTGATCAACCCCTACACGCATATGTTTGAGGAAATGACCGCGTCGGCGCTGGTCAAGATCGACGTTGACGGCAACAAGGTCGACGATACGCCCGCGCCGGTCAATCGCGCGGGCTTCGTGATCCACTCGGCCATCCACATGGCGCGCGAGGATGCGGCGTCGGTGATGCACCTGCACACGCCTTACGGCCAGGCAGTGTCGGCAATGGCCGAGGGGCTGATGCCGCACACCCAGACCTCGATGATCGCCGGGCATGACGTCGCCTATCACGAATATGAAGGCATCGCGACCGAGCTCGAGGAGCGCGAGCGGCTGGTCGAGGATCTCGGCACCAAGAACACGATGATCCTGCGCAACCATGGCACGTTGGCGGTCGGCGAGACCGTCGCGCAGGCATTCCTGCGGCTCTATTTCCTGGAGCGCGCGTGCGAAGCGCAGGTGCATATGCTGAGCGCGGGGCGGTCGGGGTTGCACAACCCGCCACAGGGGGTGGAGGGCAAGGTCGAGGAACAATCGAGCGGCGCCGGGATGGCAATGCTCGCGCAGGGGCTGGCATGGCCGGCGCTGCTGCGGAAGCTCGACCGGCATAATCCGGGGTATGCGGAGTAAATCGCCGGGCCGCCCCTAAACTCTCCCTTCATTCCTGACGTGTGCGGGGGCGGCTCCTGCGCCGCTGCTTTGCCAAGCGACAAAGTTCATGCAAATTGCGGGAGGCGGCGGGAGCGATGTGATCCGGCATTAAGGGGGGATGATGCCAGGGATCAAAAAGGAGGCGTTGGGTCTCTATGGCCTCGCGGCTCTGTCCGGCGGGCTTCTCGCCATGAGTTACGCCATGCACCCTTTGTGGTGGGCGGCATGGTTTGCACCGGCCCCGGTGATCGTCGCGACACTGCGCGCCCCCGTCGCCTCCCGACGCTGGCTCACGTTGGTGGCTGGCGTGATCGGGGGGATCAGCAGCTTCTCCTACCATCTGACGGTCGGCGGCTGGCTTGCTGCGCTCCTCATCCTTGTCCTTGTTGCTGTGGCTTGGTCGGGTGCGATCCGCCTCACCGTCACCTTTGTTGAGAGAGGGCAGTCCCTCCGAGCCGTGCTTGCCGTTCCGGTCACCTGGGCGGCGATCGACACGCTCCTGATCCATCTATCACCCCACGGTAGCGCCGGGAGCATCGCGTATAGTCAGATGGACGCGCTGCCCGTCATTCAGGTGGCAAGCTTGGGGGGCGTTCCAGCCGTCACCTTCGTCGTCCTGCTCGCCGGCAGCCTGCTTGGCGTGCTTCTCGCCGGCACCTCGACTGTGAACCGGCGCAGCTTGCTGGCGACGTCTGCTCTCGCCGCCGCATCGATCGGCGCCTGCCTGCTCTTCGGGGCCGTGCGTCTCCACGATGCCGTGTCGGCACCGGGCGTGAAAGTCGCCTTGATCGCGACGGACGGCGTCCGGACCCAGCCGCGCAGCTGGGACGCGTTTCGGAAAATCTATGGTGGGGAGATTGCACGGGTGATCGGGCCTGGCACGATCGTGCTTCTTCCCGAGGCCATCGTGCGGCTCCCTGCCGCTCCTGCCGAGCAAGCCGGTCGGTCGCTTGCGGCATATGCCTCGCAGCACCAGGCCACGGTCGTGGTCGGCATCATCGTGGAGGAGGCCGGACGGCTTACCAACCGTGCGCTGATCGCACAGCCCGATGGGCGCTATCGCTGGTATTTGAAGCAGCATCTGATCCCTGGCGTTGAGGCGGGAATAACGCCTGGCACCAGACCCCTCGTGCTGCGCTACGCCACGACCGGCATCGGCGTCGCGATCTGCAAGGACATGCACTTTCCCTCGTTGAGTCGCGACTATGCCCGAAGCAATGCCCGACTTATGCTCGTCCCGGCATATGACTTCGATGTGGACGACTGGCTGACGGCCCGCATGACTGTCCTGCGTGGTGTCGAGAGCGGATCGTCGATTGCCCGCGCCGCGCGTAACGGCATCAGTTTCGTAAGTGATCGCTACGGTCGTGTAGTCGCCGAGCGTCGAAGCAATGCCGTCATCGCCACTTTGCTGACGCGAGCACCGGCGGACCCGGGCCAAGCCACATACTATGCGCTGCTCGGTGATGTGTTTGGCTGGGGATGTGTGGTCGTTTGGGCCATGCTCCTCGCTTCACGCGCAAGCAAACTCGCGAGCAGCGCCACCGACGACAGGTTTCGGGAAGTCGCCCAAATTTCGGACGCATGATGCTTTTCGGGTAAGCCAGTAGGGCAAGCGAAGACGGCAATTGGCGATTGCTGCACCGAACTCGCCCGTTAGCAAACCACCAGAGTCGCCAGTTCTGGCAGAGGCGTTAAGGCACCAAAACCACCCGCCCGACCGCCTGCCGGCTCTCGATATAGGCATGCGCCTCGGCGGCCTCCGACAGCGCAAACCGCCGGTCGATCACGACCTCTAACTTCCCCGCCGCGACATCCTCGATCAGGCTCTGGATCATGTCGTGCACCCGGTCGGTCATGATTTCGGCGCCGAGGAAGACACCGCCCAGAGTCCGGTTGCCGCCCATCAGCGAGGCGACGTCGACCTTCATTGCTTCGCGGCCCGCCGCGCCGACCATCGACAGCCGCCCGCGATAGGCGAGCGCGTCGATCGAGCCTTGCAGGGTCGTGCCGCCGACCGGATCGACGACAACATCGGCGCCCTTGCCACCGGTCAGCCGCCGGACTTCGGTCGCCACTTCGTCGCGCTTGTAGTTGATGCCGTGGTCGAGACCGTAAGCCTTGAGCCGCTCGAGCCGCTCGTCGCTCGAGGCGGTCGCAATCACCGTCGCGCCGGCCTGCTTGGCGAGCTGGATCGCGGCGATGCCGACGCCGCTTGCGCCTGCCTGGATCAGCGCGGTCTCGCCCGCTTTCAGACCACCGCGCCCGAACAGGCATTCATGTGCCGTGCCGAAGGCGACCGGCACCACGGCGGCCTTGGCAGGATCGAGCCCGGCAGGGATCGGCCAGCAATTGCGCGCCGGCACCGGGCGCAGCTCGGCATGCGATCCGAACGCATCGACCGTCGCCACCCGGTCGCCGACCTTCAGATGCGTGACTTCCGCGCCGACTTCGATGATCTCGCCCGCCGCCTGATAGCCGACGATGTGCGGCGTGGTGACGAGCGGGCCGCGCCAGCGATTGAGCGTGTCGCCGCCCTCGATGCTGACCGCCTCGACGCGGATGATGACGCCCTTGGGGTGGCAGACGGGATCGGGCACATCCTCATACACCAGCACGCTGGGATCGCCGTTGGTGTAATAGACTGCTGCTTTCATGTGTCCGCTCCTGTTTTGGTTTGCGCGCATCTGCGCTTGGCTGGAGCGTTATGGCAAGCGTCAGCGCGGCTTCGGCAGTAAACGACTGTCTAGCCCCGTTCGCCCTGAGCTTGTCGAAGGGCTGTCTTTCTTCGCGAGCGGCCCGAAGAAGAAGAACGGTGCTTCGACAAGCTCAGCACAAACGGGTTATGGGGAAGGTGCATCCAGTCACGCCTTAGCGGTCGAGTTGGACCGCCAATTCCTCGATGCTCCCCGCCGACCACTCCCAATCCTGCGCGAAATGCGCGTCGGGGGCGGGGGCGCCGCCATATTCCATCGGGCGCGCGACATAGGCAGTCTGGAGGCCCACCGAGCGGGCGGCGGCGAGGTCGCTGTGGTGCGCGGCGACCAGGCAAAGCTCGGCGGGCGCGATGCCGAGGATGTCCGCCGTGCCGAGATAGGCGCCGGGGAGGGGCTTATAGAGGCCGGTTGCCTCCGCCCCAAGGATCGCATCCCAGGGCAGGCCCGCGCCGTGCCATTTCGAGCGTCAGCGCGATATTGCCGTTGGAGAGCGTCACGATGGGGAAGCGCGCCTTGATCCGCGTCAGCCCCGCCACCGCATCGGGCCAGGAATCGAGCCGCCGCCATACCATCGCGATGTCGGCGCGGGTCGCTTCGTCCCAGTCGAGCCCCAGCGCCGCCAGCAAATCGTCGAGCGTCTCGCGGTTGAGGATATCGAGCCGCGTGTAGGGCCGCGCACCGCTGCGGCACGCCTCCATCGCGGGTTGGTAACGTGCGCGCCACGCGTCGGCGAAGGCGCCCGGATCGATCATATCGCCCAGCAATGGCGCCGCTTCACGCGCAATGCTGCTGCGCCAGTCGACGACGGTGCCGAACACATCGAACGCGAAAACCTTGACCTCGGGCATGATCGGCTCTCCAACTGCGGGCATAAGGCCCGTCGCCGCTTCGGACGATGTGGTCAACGGGGGATGATGATGGCAAAGTCACCGCGCGGCGGACTGTGGATGGTGGTGCTGGGGCTGATCCTCGCGATCGGCGGCGCTTATTGGGCGTCGTCGGTGCAGACCAGCGGCGGCGTGAGCGTGCGCGACATCCGATTCCCGGGCGCGAACGGCAAGACGATGAGCGCTTTGCTCTACGTCCCACCGGGCGCGAGCGCACAGGCCAAGGCGCCGGGCATTCTCGCGGTCCATGGCTATATCAATTCGCGCGAGACGCAGGATGCCTTTGCGATCGAATTCGCGCGGCGCGGCTATGTCGTGCTGGCGATGGACCAGCGCGGGCATGGCTATAGCGCCGGCCCAGCCTATGCCGATGGCTTTGGCGGACCCGCGGGCCTGGCGTACCTCCGCTCGCTGCCGATGGTCGACACCGCCAATATCGGGCTGGAGGGGCACAGCATGGGCGGCTGGACCGTGCTCGCTGCTGCCGCCGCGATGCCCAATGATTACAAGGCGATCGTGCTCGAAGGATCGTCGACCGGTGCGCCCTTTGCGAAGGAAGGCAGCCCGAGCTGGCCGCGCAATCTCGGCCTGGTCTTCAGCCAATATGACGAGTTTTCGAAGCTGATGTGGGGCGTCGACAAGGCGCGCGACATCGGGACGTCCGCCAAGCTGAAAACCGTGTTCGGGACGACCGAGACGATCCAGCCGCGCAAGCTTTATGGCTCGATCGCCGATGGCACCGCGCGCATTTTGGCGACGCCGGCGGTGACGCACCCCGGCGACCATATCTCGCCCGAAGCGGTGGCGCGGGCGATCGACTGGTTTTCGGTGACGCTGAAGGGCGGCAAGCCGATCCCGTCGAGCGACCAGATCTGGGTCGGCAAGGAAATTGGCACGGGCCTCGGGCTGGTCGGCTTCGTGCTGGTGGTACTCGGCACATTCGACCTGCTGCTCGGCGTGTCGGCGTTTGCGGGGCTGCGGACCGAGCCGGTTGCGGGGAGTGTCCGGCGCGACGGCAAATGGCGCACCGCGTTCCTGCAGACCGCTTTCTTGCCGATGCTGACCTTCCTCCCCTGCTTCATCACGGTGTTTCTGCTCGTGCCCGCCAACCCGATCTTGCCGCAAACGGTCAGCACGCAAGTGACGCTGTGGCTACTGGTGGGCGCGGCGATCAGTGCGTGGATCGGGCGGGGGACGCGGGTTGGGCCGCAATCCGACTGGGGGCGGTCGATTGCGGTCGCAGCGCTCAGCACAGCAGCGGGTTATGCGCTGTTGCTGCTTGTCGACCGACTGTTCGTCACCGACTTCCGGCTGTGGGTGGTCGCGATCAAGCTGCCGAGCGTGCAGCAAGTGATGATCGCGGCGATCTATGTCGTGCCGATCACATTCGGCTTTGTCGCGGCGCTGCGCACGCTGACCGGGCGGCTGACAGTGAAGGGCGATGGCTGGCTCGCGCAATATGGCTGGGCGAAGGCGGCGATGGTGCTGGGGATGTTCCTGCTGCTCGCGGTCGATTACGGCGTCTTCTTCGCGACCGGGCAATTGCCGACCGCGTTTGATCCGCTGACGACGGTGATCGCGATCCAGTTCGTCGTGCTGCTGCCAGTGATCGGCGTGATCGGCGTCTTCACCTGGCGGCGGACGGGCAGCCACCGGCCGGGGGCGATACTCGTCGGGCTGCTGGTGACGCTCTACACCGTTGCGGGGACAGCGACGCAGGGCTGGTAATCGCAAAGGGGTTTTGCCAAGGCGCAGCGCATGAGCTTTGCCCTGCCCGGAGTCGATATCGACGCGTTCGTTGCGGCGACGCTTGCCGAGGATATGGGGCAGGGGGGCGACATCACCGCCGCCGCCGTCATCCCGGCCGACGCGCGCTTCACCGGGGTGATGGACAGCCGCGATCCGATCGTTGTCGCGGGGCTACCGATCGCCGAAGCGTTTTTCCGCGCGCTCGACCCCGAGGTGCGGATCGAGGCGCTGGTGGCGGACGGCGATAGCGTCGCGGCGGGCACCGATCTGCTGCGGTTGGAGGGGAAAGCGCGCGCTCTCCTCACCGCCGAACGCTCGGCGCTCAATACGGTGCAGCATCTCTCGGGCATCGCGACGATGACGCGCAGCTACGTTGATGCGATTGCGGGAACCGGCGCGACCTTGCTCGACACGCGCAAGACGATTCCCGGCCTGCGCGTGCTCGAAAAATATGCAACCCGGATGGGCGGTGCGACCAATCACCGCATGGGCCTGTGGGACGCAGCGATGATCAAGGACAATCACGTCGCGGTGGCGGGCTCGGTCGGCGAAGCGGTGCGCCGTGCGGTCGCGGCGGGCATCAACCGGATCATCGTCGAGGTCGACCGGATCGACCAGATTGCCCCTGCACTGGATGCCGGGGCGACGCATTTGTTGCTCGATAACATGCCACCGCCGGTGCTGCGCGAAGCCGTCGCGTTGGTCGCGGGCAGGGTGCCGACCGAGGCGTCGGGCGGCGTCCGGCTCGACACGATCCGCGCGATTGCGGAGACGGGCGTGACTTTCATCAGCGTCGGGCGGTTGACGCAAAGCGCGCCTGCCGCCGATATCGGCCTCGATTTTTCAGCCGCTTGAGCCACACCGCCCGGGCGCTATGATAACGCCTCAACAAGGGGGGAATGCCATGGACCGGCCCGCATCGATTGTTCGCTTCGAACAATTTTACCTCGGCCATATCGTGGTCGGGCTGGTGGGGTCGTCGATCGCCCTGTTCGGCAGCGACAATCCGGCGACGGCGCAAATGGTTGAGACATTTGGGGCATGGGTACCGGCTGCAATTCTGGGACTGGGTGTCCTGATCCAAGCCACGCTCTGGTGCCTGATCAGTCGCAAAGGATCGGCAGTCGCGAAGTGGATATTGGTCGGGCTCACGGCGCTTAATCTGCTCGGCGCAGCGTTCCTGATCTTTGGCTTTGTCACCGGCTTCGGCGCCGAGGTGCGCAATTTGCCGGGATCGTTGTTGAACCTGGCGGCATCGGCCCTGCTGATCGCCGCAGTCGCCATGATGTTCCGGCCCGACACCCCGGCCTGGTTCGGCGAAGCGGCACCGGCGGCATGATCCGCCTCGCGCTTACGCTCGCCGCGCTCGCGCTGCCGACGCTCGCACAGGCGCAGGCCTATAGTTGCGCCGTCCCGGCCAAGCTGCCGCGCCCGCGTCCCGATTTGCCGACGCCCGCCCAGCCCAAGCGCGTGCTGCCGATCGGCGGCTATACGCTCGCGATCTCTTGGGCCGCGCAATACTGCCATAACAACGCCAGCGACGCGTCGGCGAAGTTCGAATGCGGCAGCGGCAATCGCTTCGGCTTCACGCTGCACGGGCTGTGGCCCGACGGCGAGGGGCCGGAGTGGCCGCAATATTGCCGCGCGACCGGCATCGTCCCCGCGCCGGTGATCCGCGGCCAGCTCTGCGCGACGCCGTCGGCCCAGCTCATCCAGCATGAATGGGCCAAGCACGGCACCTGCATGAGCAGCCGCCCGGCAGAATATTTCGCCAAATCCTCGCGGCTCTATGCGGACCTGCGCTATCCCGACATGGCGGCATTGTCGCGGCGGGAGGGGCTGACGGCGGGCGATGTCGCCACGGCGATGGCCGCCGCCAATCGCGGGATCACCGCCGATATGATGCGCATCACCGCCAGTAAATCGGGCTGGCTCGAGGAAGTGTGGCTCTGCCTCGACAAGCAATTCGCCTATGCGCGCTGCCCCGCGCACCAGGGCGGGCTCGCCGCCGATGCGCCGATCAAGATTTGGCGGGGGGCTTCACGTCGATAGTCACGCTTGCCGGATGATGCTTGTCGAGATGGCGCTTGATGATCTTCAGGTTGCGCGTGTTCGAGCGGAAGAAGAAATCGGGGATCGCGCCGACGAACGGGATCAGCCCCAGCCCAAAATCGATGCCGACATTGCCCGCCATCCGCGTCATCTGCCAGCGCGACATGCCCAGATTGCGCGCTTCCCAGATCATATAGGCGCCCATTGCCGCCGCCACCGCATCGCCCGCAATCGGCACCAGATCGAGGATCACGTCGAGGCCGATTTTGCGGTTGATGCCGGGGAGCGTCACCAATCCTTCCATCAGATGTTCAAGCGCCTCGACCCGGCGCCGCACCGACGCCGGATCGTCCTTCAGCGCCAAGACTTCGGCGAACCGCGACACGGTCTCGGGATCGATACGGGAAGTGCGGCCAGCCATCATTGCCTCTCGTTACGCAGCGCATTCAACGAATGCCACGCGCGGGCGTTCCCCTGCCACCGGGCCAGCCGCAGCGCGACGAGGTTCCAGCGCAGCGGCCGCGCGATCGGGATATAGGCACCGTCCTCGGCCAGTGCCATATCCGCCTCGGCAAGGCGCGCCGCACGGCTGGCCATGTCGGGGGCTTCGCGCGCCGCATCGATCTTGGCAGCGACATCGGGGCTACAAAGCTGGCACGCGGTGCCGAGATACCAGCGCGCGCTGTCATAGGGCGCGACCGCATCGATCAGCCGCAGGTCGGCGCTGGCGCCCATCGGCACGCGCCTCGGCTCGATACCGATCGCGCGCAGCGACGCGCCGACAAAGCCATAGAGGATCGTCGCGCCCGGCCCCTTGGGCAATGCGATCCGGAGCACTGGCGCTGTGTCGTTGTCAGCCCGCCA
>JAIETY010000047.1 GCA_019744885.1 Sphingomonas sp. | reverse complement strand
CGACCCATGTCGAAAGCGATCAGTCCGCGTTTGCGCAAGGTACGCGTGCTCGCCACGCTTGGCCCCGCGAGCAGCACCCCCCAGATGATCGAAAAGCTCTTCCGCGCGGGCGCCGATGCTTTCCGCATCAACATGAGCCATGGCGACCAGGCAGGGAAAATCCCGCTGATCGAGGCGATCCGCGCGATGGAGCGCAAGCTCGGTCGTCCTTCGACGATCCTCGCCGATCTGCAGGGGCCCAAGCTGCGCGTCGGCAAATTCGACGGCGGCAAGGTGGTGCTGACGACCGGATCGACGTTCTTCCTCGATCGTGACGCGAAGCTCGGCGACGCGACGCGGGTCGAACTGCCGCACCGCGAGATTTTCGAAGCGATCGAACCCGGCGCGCGGTTGCTGCTCGACGACGGCAAGCTGGTGCTGCGCGTGGTCGATTGCGAAGGCGACCGGATCGAGACGCGTGTCGAAGTCGGCGGTGCGCTGTCGAACAGCAAGGGGCTCAATGTCCCCGATGTCGTGCTGCCGATGGCGGCGCTGACCGTGAAGGATCGCAGCGACCTGGCCTTTGCGCTTGACCAGAAAGTCGACTGGATCGCGCTGTCGTTCGTCCAGCGCCCCGACGATCTGGCCGAGGCGCGGATGCTGATTCAGGGGCGTGCGGCGCTGCTGGCGAAGATCGAAAAGCCCTCGGCGATCGAACGGCTCGAGGAAATCGTCGAGCAATGCGACGGCGTGATGGTCGCGCGCGGTGATCTGGGCGTCGAACTACCACCCGAGCAAGTGCCGCCGCTGCAGAAGCGCATCGTCGAGGTGTCGCGGCGGCTGGGGCGGCCAGTGGTGGTGGCGACTCAGATGCTCGAATCGATGATCACCTCGCCCTCGCCGACGCGCGCCGAGGTGTCCGACGTCGCGACCGCCGTCTATGACGGCGCCGACGCGATCATGCTGTCCGCCGAAAGCGCGGCGGGCGCCTGGCCGGTCGAATCGGTCGCGATGATGAATTCGATCGCCGAAGCGGTGGAGCGCGACCCGATGCACGCCGAGCGGGTGCATTTCACGATTACCCGTCCCGATCCAACGACGGCGGACGCTTTGTCGGAAGCGGCGAAGAATATCGCCGCGACGGTCTCGGCGGTGGCGATCATCTGCTACACCACCTCAGGCTCGACCGCGCGCCGGATCGCGCGCGAGCGCCCTTCGGTGCCGCTCTTGGTGCTGACGCCGAAGATCGAGACCGCGCGGCGGCTGGGGCTGTTGTGGGGCGCGCACGCGGTCCATACGCGCGACGTCGACTCGTTCGAGGAAATGGTCGCCAAGGCCAAGCGCATGGCGCTGCGCCACAAGATCGCCAAGGCGGGCGACCGGGTGATCGTGATGGCGGGGGTGCCGTTCGGCACACCGGGATCGACCAATGTGCTGCACGTGGTCCGGATCATTGGCGATGAGCTGAAGGGCTATGGGGGGTAGGGGAGGCTCGAATGCGCTGCCGTCAGACCCAATGGGTGATGGGCGTCGGAATCAGAGCCTCCTTTTGACTACCAAGATATCTCTTTGTTCACGTTCCTCAGCACGAAGTGCATGCTAATGCTCCTCAAAAACCCCGCCCAAGGCTTGGGGCCTATAGTGTAGGTCTGACCGCCGCTCTCCCAAACTGCTACAGCTTTTCCGGCCAGCCCCGCTCGGTGAGCTCGGATCTCAAGCTGGGCGATAATCGAGTGTTGTTCGTCTGACATCTTACTCCCGAAGCTGCTGTTTAGGGGGAATAAGAGCATATTCTGGCCCTGTTCACGAATATGGGCGACTTGAAAGGATGGCATGGTGAATACCTCATAAGTAGCTTGGGAGCGCCGTCGAGCAACGCTCCCATTTCTCATATTTTACGGACACTCAGGCAGGCTGAGAAGGTTGTCAGGAGTATCGTAGTCCGCCGTGGTTTTGAGATACTTCCGCCCGTTGCGCGTCGCCACGATCACTTCAGCACGGTGACCATTAGCGAACGTGTAGAAGCTCCATTCGCGCCGTTCGATCATCCCGATCGCGTCTGGCTGGGTAATCTTCCACTGCCTGTCAGTGTAGCCTCCCACGTGCGTGATCGCGTTGTAGCGATCCTGACGTGGGTCCTTGTTAATGCACTTAATTTGTGCCGTCTTGGTCGTTGTTGTCGTATTCATGTGTTCTGTCCTTCGGATCAAAAGCGGGCATGCAGCGCCGCACTCCGCCCAGCGTTATCCCCGTTGTCCACGGGACTCACACTGAGCAAAAAGTTGATTCAGTCGAAGGAACGTGCGAATCACGCAGGTGCAGATGGGAGATCGGCACGTTCCAACGTCCCGGACTTTCACCGGAAGGGTCGAGCCGCGAGGTTCGGCCCTTTTCCGTTTCCGGGACATTGCCCGCTTCTTATCATCTCAGCTAGCGCTCCTCCCGGTCGTCCGAAACGACTCGACGGTTGATGAGACCTTCAACGTAAACACTCTCTTCATAAATTTCTAGTTGATTGGAGTGCGACACGCCCTCGCATTCTGTGGATAGTGGGGATAAAGTGAAATTAATCCGGGAGAAAAGCTGAGATGGTAGGCCAAAACGGCGACAACATTTACGTCAGTGCATTGAAAAGAAAGGATGAATTGATTGTCGAGCTTGAAGCACTCACATCGTTCATTGAGAGTTACGAGCGACTTCTAGCCCTGCGTGCGTCGATGGATAGGCATGCTCTGGACCAGCCAAATCTGTTTGGACAAACGTCACGTCGTGTAGCTCGTGCAGAAAAGATCGCGGAGATGATTGATGCTGCCCGACGCATTGTCATTTCCGAGAAGCGTCCGATGCAGCGCGGAGAACTCCGACAACGCCTAGAAAAATTAGGGTTTGAAATTGTAGGGGCGGACAAAAACAAAGTTTTCGGGACGAATTTGTGGCGTTCTGGCAGATTCCGGATGATCGAGGGCCAAGGCTATTGGCCAATCGATGTCGAGTTGCCTTCAGAGTTCTTACGTTGAAGAATGGAGTCTGGTCCGCGAGTCCCGTTCGGACGAACGCCAAGTGGTCTCAGCCCCAGATTGCCGATGCGAAGTAACCCCGAGGTCGGCTCCTTAAAGAGAAAGTAGCCTCATTTGGACCAGCCATGTCCTTAGGTTCGCACCATCGACGAAATGATGCGCGCCAATGCCCATCGCCGCCGCCGCCTCGACGTTGGCCACATTATCGTCGACGAACACCGCCTGTTCGGCCCGCAACCCGAACCGCTCCAGCGCGAGCGCGTAAATCGCCGGGTCGGGCTTGATCAGCTTTTCGTCGCCCGAGACGACGATGTCGCGGAAGCGGTCGAACAGCCAGGCTTCGCGTGCGCGAAAGGGTTTCCAGAATTCGCCCGAGAAATTGGTGATCGCGAACAGCGGCACGCCGGCGTGGTCTAGTTCGGCGACCAGTTCGGGCATGCCGGGGATGGGATCGCCCATCGTCTCCAGAAAACGCGGGCCCCACATCGCGATCAGCTCGGCGTGTGCGGGGTGCTCGGCAATCAGCTCGGCTGACGTTTCGGCAAAGGGACGCCCGGCATCATGCTGGAAATGCCAGCCCCGCGTGACCACGGTATTGAGAAACGCATCAAGCGCCCGATCGTCGCCGATCGAGCGCTCTGCAAAAACCTTCGCGTAGAGGTAGCGCGGGTTCCAGTCGTACAGCACCATGCCGACATCGAAGATGACGGCAGTTGGCTTGCTCATTCTGGCTCCTGAACCCGACACGGGAATAAATCCCGTGTCGTCGGACGGCGCTGGTGCGCCGCCGGCCGGGCTTCGGCCAACCGCGGATTAGCGCGGCTAATCCGCTGCCTCAGCCCTGACGCGCCTTAAAGCGGCGGTTGGTCTTGTTGATCACATAAGTGCGCCCGCGACGGCGAATCACGCGGTTGTCGCGGTGACGCCCCTTGAGCGACTTCAGGGAATTGCGGATCTTCATGATCGATTCGCTTCTCGTTTGAGCTTGAATTCGGGAAAGTCCGCGCCGCTACAGAGGCAGGGGCTTCAAGTCAAGCTTGCGACCGCTTTTTGGTGGCGCGGCGCAGCGATTTCGCCGATTGAGCGTTGGGGGCGTAACAACGGGAAAAGGTTCCGGCGATGCGCAAGACGAAATTCGTGGCTTTGATGGGCTTGACGGCGGTACCCGCGCTGATGCTCGGCGGGTGCCAAACGACGAACCCGGTCAAGGTTACCCGCTTCCACTTGGGCGCGCCGCTCGATCGCGGCGCGGTGCTGGTGATGGCCAATCCGGCCGCGACCAATATCGCGGGGCTCGAAGGCGAGCTTTATGCGGGCGCGATTCGCGAAGCGATGGCGGCGCAAGGCTTTGCCGCGGGTGATCAGGGCGCGCCGCTCGTCGCAAGCTTCACCGTCGGGCGCACGATCCGCGAGATCGAGCCGCCACGGTCGCCGGTGACGATCGGCATTGGCGGCGGCAGCTTTGGCGGTGGAATCGGTGGTGGAGTCGGGGGCGGCGCGAGCATTGGCTTCGGCGTCGGCAAGAAGCGCGCGCGCGAGGCCTATGTCACCGAACTCGCCGTGCAGATGCGGCGCGGCGCGGCGGGCGAAATCGTGTGGGAAGGCCGCGCGATCACCGAAGCCGATACCCGCTCGCCTGACGCCCAGCCCGCCGCGACCGCGCGCAAATTGGCCCAGGCGCTGTTCAAGGGGTTTCCGGGCGAGTCGGGGCGCACTATCAGCGTCCCATGACCCTCAGCATCACCAGCGCCTTCGACGGCGGCAACATCCATGTCGTTGGCATCGACGGCGACACGGTCGACCTCGAAATCGTGCGCGATCGCGATTCGGAATTTTACCAGTGGTTCTACTTCCGGGTGGCGGGCGCCGAGGGGCGCACGGTGACGCTGCGCATCCTGAATGCGGCGGGATCGGCCTATCCGATGGGCTGGCCCGGCTATCGCGCGCGCGTCAGTGGCGATCGCGAGAGCTGGACGCTGGCGGACACCAGCTATCGCAATGGCGTGCTGGAGATCACGCACCGGGTCGACGGTCAGCTTGTCTGGTTCGCCTATTTCGCGCCCTATACAATCGAGCGGCACAATGCGCTGATCGCGCGTTACGCGGCGGTGCCGGGCTTTGCCTATCGCGAGCTCGGTCGCTCGATCGACGGGCAGCCGATCGACAGTTTCACCGTGGGCCATGGCCCCAAGCCGGTGTGGCTCTACGCGCGCCAGCACCCCGGCGAGACGATGGCCGAGTTTTGGATCGAGGGCGTGCTCGAACGGCTGGCTGATGGCAGCGATCCGGTGACGGCGGCGCTGCTCGAAAAGGCGACTTTCCACATTGTGCCGAACATGAACCCTGACGGTTCGGCGCGGGGGCATCTGCGGACCAATGCGGTCGGCATCAACCTCAACCGCGAATGGGCGACGCCGAGCCCGGAGAAGAGCCCCGAAGTGCTGTGCGTGCGGAACGCGATGGACGCGACGGGCGTGGCTTTTGCGATCGATGCGCATGGCGACGAAGCGATCCCGGCCAATTTCATTGCCGGGTTCGAAGGCATTCCGAGCTGGCACGACACGCTGGGCGAGAAATTCTACCGCTTCCAGCATGCGCTCGCCGCGCACACCCCCGATTTCCAGACGCAGATGGGCTATCCGAAGTCGGCGGCGGGCAAGGCCAATCTGACGATGTCGACCAACCAGCTTGCCGAACGTTTCGGCGCGCTGGCGATGACGCTCGAAATGCCGTTCAAGGATCACGATGCCAATGCCGATCCGGTGCACGGCTGGTCGCCCGAGCGGTGCCGGCGTCTGGCGCATGCGTGCCTCGAGGTGCTGGCGGCGCAGATCGACGATATCTGAAATTCTCACGCCCGTTGGGGCTGAGCTTGTCGAAGCCCTGCCCTTCTCTTATCGGCGTTGCCAGAAAGAACCGCCCTTCGACAAGCTCAGGGCCAACGGTTGAGACCTTTTTGATATGCCAACCCTCGTCCTGATCCGCCACGGCCAGTCGGCGTGGAATCTCGAAAACCGCTTCACTGGCTGGTGGGATGTCGATCTGACCGCGCAAGGGACCGGCGAGGCGAGGGCGGCGGGGCGGCTGATGGCCGACAAGGGCCTCGATTTCGACGTCTGTTTCACCTCGCTCCAGACGCGCGCGATCAAGACGCTCAATCTCGCGCTCGAAGAAATGCAGCGGCTGTGGCTGCCGGTCGAAAAGGACTGGCGGCTGAATGAGCGGCATTATGGCGGGCTGACCGGGCTCGACAAGGCCGAGACCGCGGCGAAGCACGGCGACGATCAGGTCAAGATTTGGCGCCGCAGCTTCGACATCCCGCCGCCGCCGATCGAGGCCGGGTCGCCCTTCGATCTGTCGCACGACCGCCGCTATGCCGGGATCACCGTGCCCGCGACCGAGAGTCTCAAGGACACGATCGCGCGCGTGCTGTCCTATTGGGAAGCAACGATCGCGCCTGCACTCTGCGACGGCCAGCGCGTGCTGATTTCCGCGCACGGCAATTCGCTGCGCGCGCTGGTCAAGCACCTCTCGGGCATCCCCGACGACGCGATCACCCACCTCGAAATCCCGACCGGCCAGCCGATCGTCTATCAGCTCGACGCGCGGCTGAACGAGGTCGAGCGCTACTATCTCAGCGAACGCTAAGCACCGATGCGCGCCAGCGCCGCCCTGCTGCTGGTAAGCATCGCCCTGAGCGACCCGGCGACCGCGCAGACTGCCGCTGCCGCCATCGATCGCGCCAAGACGCTGACCACTGCCGAACCCTGCACGCCGACATCGGCGGCGCCCGACGCGAGCGTCGTGGTGTGCGCAAGCAAGTCCGCCAACGAGCGTTTCCGGCTGCCGCTCCCTGTCGAGCGCGACCCATTGGCCGGAACCGGTGCAGTCCGCGGCGAGCCGCGATCGGCAGCTTCGGTGCTGGTGCCCTTTGCCGATTGCGGACCCTTTGTCGGCCAGCGAAACTGCTCGAAGGCCGAGGCGCGGCTTTATGGCTATGGCGGCGGGCGCGATCCGCTGACGGTTGGCCTGAAGCTTTTGACCAGACTGGTCGATCCCGACGCCGAATTGGCGCCACCGCCCGCAACGGCTCCCCCGCCGAAACGGTGACGCTTCGGCGGTGGAGGGGGGGCGGATTTGGCTCAGTGCTGCTCGGTCTTTACCGTCGTCGTGGTCGTTGCGACCACGGTACGCGGCGCGGCCTTCCGCACCATCTTGTGGTGAACGACGCGCTTGCGCACGACATGCTTGGTTGTAACCATCGGCGCGGGGCGCTCGGCGGTTTCGGTGCTGACCGTCATCGTCGTGGTCGGCGGCGTGACGGGCGCGGGCGGGGTCACGAACACGACTGGGGGCGCGGGCGGTGGCGTATTGCGCGCGCGTTCGGCATCCAATGCCGACGCAGTGGCAGCGCGCTCGGCAGCGGCAGCGCGTTCATTGGCGGCAGCAGCATCGGCTTGCGCAGACGCGGTCGCACGGTTGGCGTCGGACGCGGCTGCGCGTTGATCGAGCGCCTTGGCATGCTGGGTCTCACCGAGCGCGGTGTCGGCGAGCATCGCGGCGCGATTGGCGTCGGCGATGGCTTCGTCCTTCTGCCCGTTCTCGACCTCTTCCTTCGCCTTGCGCAGCATCGCGGCGGCTTCGGCCTGGAGCCGGGGGACTTCACCCGCCGCACCAACCTTGTTGGCGGCGTCGATCTTGGCTTGTGCGGCGGCAATGGCGGCGTGGGCGCGATCGGCCTTGCCCTGCGCGTGCGCGGGGCTCGCAAAGACGAGCGCGGTCGATAATGCTGCGAGCGATAGTGTCGAGATGTTCCGGGTCATGTGATGTTCCTTCGGGTGGGCCTTGCTGCGCTCAACTCGCCGCGCGCCATGCATGTTCCACCGGGTGCAGTTGCCCTGACGCGTCGGCCCCGCTAACCCCCTCCAATGACCCCGCACGTCGGCATCATCATGGGCAGCACCTCCGATTGGGAGACGATGCACCATGCCGCCGATCTGCTGAGCGAGCTCGGCGTCGCGTTTGAGAGCAAAGTGGTGTCGGCGCACCGCACCCCGCAGCGACTACATGACTATGCGACGAGCGCCGCCGAGCGCGGTCTCAAGGTCATTATCGCGGGGGCGGGCGGCGCGGCACATTTGCCGGGGATGGCGGCGTCGATGACGCATCTGCCGGTGCTCGGCGTGCCGGTGCAGTCGAAGGCGCTCGACGGGATGGATAGCCTGCTGTCGATCGTGCAGATGCCTGCGGGCATCCCGGTCGGTACGCTCGCGATTGGCAAGCCAGGGGCCAAGAATGCGGCGCTGCTCGCCGCCGCCATCCTCGCGCTGGGCGATGATGAATTGAGCGCGCGGCTGCAGGCTTGGCGGGCGGCCCAAACCGACAGCGTCGCGACCGACCCGGCGTGATGCGCTTCCATCGCCCCCGACGTTCGTCCCGAGCGCAGTCGAGGGGAGGGCCGCAAGCGGATCGCCCGCCTCCCGTGTCTCGACTTCGCTCGACACGAACGGTCGGAAGGCAATGATGACGGAGCCCATTCCCCCCGGCAGCACGATCGGCATTTTGGGCGGCGGCCAGCTCGGGCGGATGCTCGGCTCCGCCGCTGCGCAGCTCGGCTATCGCACCTTGGTGCTCGCGCCCGACGAGGAAGCCGTCGCCGCGCAGACCGCGTCGAGCTTCATCCGCGCCGATTACCAGAACCGCATCGTGCTCGACGATTTTGCCGCTGCCTGCGACGTGATCACTTATGAGTTTGAGAATATCGAGCTCGACCCGATCGATTATCTGGCGGAAAAAGTACCCGTGCATCCCGCGCCGGCGGCACTCGCGATCGCGCAGGACCGGGTGAATGAGAAGAGCTTCGTCGCCGCGCTCGGCGGGCGCACCGCGCCCTGGGCGAAGGTGTCGACGCTCGCCGATGTCGAGGCTGCGGTCGCGGACATCGGTGCGCCCGCGATCCTCAAGACGCTGCGGCTCGGCTATGACGGGCGGGGGCAGGCGCGGATTGTAAGCCCCGCCGATATCGCCGCCGCGTGGAGCGCGATCGGCAAACGGCCCGCTATTCTCGAAGGGTTTGTCGATTTCAGCCATGAATTTTCGATCATCGTCGTGCGTGGGGCCGACGGGTCGATGGTGAGCTATCCGCCGCCGTGGAACGAGCATCGGGATGGCATTCTCGCGCGCTCGACTTTGCCCGCGCCGGCCGAGATTGCGCGGCAGTGGAGCGAAGCGGCGGTGCTCGCCGGGCGCATTGCCGACACGCTCGATTATGTCGGGGTGCTGGCGTGCGAGTTTTTCGTGGGCAGCGAGGGGCCGGTGTTCAACGAAATGGCGCCGCGCGTCCATAATTCGGGGCATTGGACGATCGAGGGCGCAGTGACCTCGCAATTCGAGAACCACATCCGCGCGATTTGCGGCCTGCCGCTGGGCGACACCGGGCTGACGGCGCGCGAAGTGGTGATGGACAATCTGATCGGCGCCGACGCCGAAGGCTGGGCCGCCGCGCTTGCGAGCCCCGACGCGCATCTCCACCTTTACGGCAAGACGCAGCGCCCGGGCCGCAAGATGGGGCATGTGACGCGGCTGGTGCGCTAAACCCTATCGATCCGTTTGTTTCGAGCGAAGTCGAGAAACAGGCGGCTCGCGATGCCAACCGTGTCTCGACGTCGCTCGACATTAACGGGGTTGGGTCTGGGTTAATCTAAAGCCATCCAGCGCTCGCTATTTCACCACCGGCAGCGCGATAAAGCTTGCGTCGGCGCCCGCGACCGTCACGCGCTGCATTGCCTTCTGATAGTCGCCGGGTTTGGCGAAAAAGATGTTGGGCACAAATTTCTGCGGGTTGCGGTCGTAGAGCGGGAACCAGCTCGACTGCACTTGCACCATGATGCGGTGACCGGGCCTGAACACATGGTTCGCATTGGGCAGCGCGAATGTGTAGGTGAGCGGCGTGTTGGCGGCGATGGCCTTGGGCTTGTCGAACCCTTCGCGGTAGCGGCCGCGGAAAATGTCCATTGCCACGGCGAGCTGGTACCCGCCCATCTTCTGGTCGCCCGCGACCTGATCAGGATAGACGTCGATCAGCTTGACCACCCAGTCGCTGTCGGTGCCGCTGGTCGCGGCGTTGAGATGCACTTCTGGCTGGCCCGCGATCGTCACCGGCGCGGTCAGCACATCGGTGGTGAAGGTCAGCACATCGGCGCGGGCCGACGCATTGCGCTGGTCGCTCGTCAGCCAGGCGGTCCAGTGATCGCCGATGTAATTGACCGTATCGACCGGGCGCGGGACGAACGGGATCGGGTGCGCGGGGTCGCTGACATAATCCTCGGTCGCGGCAGCGCCTTCGGCCTTGGTGAAGCCGAGCGCGCCGCCGGGTTTCAGGTAGAGCGGCGTCGTGGAGGGTGCAGCGGGCCAATCATTCCGTCGCTGCCACTGGTTGCTGCCCGACTGGAACACCGTCACCGGCGCCACATCCATCGGCGTGCCCTTCAGGAAATGCGCGAGGAAGGGCGCGAGCACATGGTGGCGCCACCATTTGCCGGTGTCGGCATCCCATTCGATATTGCCGAGGTTGCTCGCCTTGCCGATTTCCTGCCCGTGATACCACGGCCCCATCGACAGATAGACCATGTCGTTGGCACTGTCCTTGGCTTCGAGCGCGGCATAGACTGCCGTGCCACCATAGATATCCTCCTGATCCCACAGCGAATGCACGACCATTACCGGCACCTTGAGCGGTGCCTTGGCGAGGATCTTGTCCATCGCCTGTTCCTGCCAATAGGCGTCATAGGCGGGGTGCTCGGTGATCTTCTTCCAGAAGCCGATCTGCTCGAGCCCGTGGCGGCGGCCATAGTCGCCCGCACTCCCGGCGCGGAGCAGCTCGTCATATTGATCGGCATGATTGTTGAACCACGGCGCGCTGTTGTCGGCCGTGGCAACCTGTTCCCAGATATAGGCCGCGCCCATCTGGCGAAACGCGCCATTGTGGAACCAGTCGTCGCCGCGCCAGCCATCGACCATCGGGTTCATCGGCACCGAGACTTTGAGCGCCGGATGCGGGTTGATGAGCGCGACGAGCGGTTCATAGCCGTCATAGCTGATGCCGAGGATGCCGACCTTGCCATTCGATTGTTTGAGGTTCTTCACCAGCCAATCGATCGTGTCGTAGCAATCGGTCGAATCATCGACCTTGGTCGGGTTGAGCGACGAACCGACCAGCGGCCGGTTCATCACATAATCGCCCTTCGACCCGTATTTGCCGCGAATGTCCTGGATGACGCGGATGTAGCCGCCCTCGGCGATCACATCATAGGCATTGTCATAGCCTTCGAGCGCGGTAGCGAGGTCGCCTGCCTTGGCGTTCATGCTCAGCGCTTCGGCATTATAGGGCGTGCGCGTCATCAGGATTGGCGCGTCCTTGGCGCCTTTGGGCGTCAGGATGACGGTGTGGAGCGTGACGCCGTCGCGCATCGGGATGTCGACGCTCATCCGGTCATAATTGGCGCCTTCGTTGACGACGACGGGGTTCGCGGGACGCTCGGTATAGCTTTGCGCCGTCGCGGTCCCCGCGAGCAACGCGATTACGGCCACGCCGCCGAGCATCTTGCCGATCATCGATTATCCCCTAGTTTCGCGATTACGTGGCCTCGTCCTTCTCCGTTTGCCCTGAGCTTGTCGAAGGGCCGTCCTTCGTTTCCACCGACGGGATTGAAGAAGGACGGTGCTTCGACAAGCTCAGCACGAACGGGTTCGGCGGTGTGCCATGCACCGCATTGCTCTTCTCACAGATAGGATGGCCCGCCAGCGGCACGCGCGCAACAGCGAACGGCCCGCCTTCCGGGTGGAAAGCGGGCCGTTGCGGAATTACAATGTCAGCGGAAATCAGCCGACGCGGCTGCCCGACATCGGGAAGCTGCCGAACGCGCCAGCGCCGATCGAGCCGGTGATCGTGTCGCCGTCAACCGTTGCGGTGCAGGTAAGCGTCATCGGCATCGGCACCGTCATCGCCATCGTCCAGTTGATGGTGTTGCCATCAAGCGTGCCGTCGGTGATTTCGGTCGTGCCCATCTGGCCGACGCTGGTGCCGGTCCAGCTGTTGCCGTCGCTCTTCACGGTGATCGTCGACTTCTGGTCGCCGAGCGGCGATTTGACGACGGTTTCCCAGGTGCCATCCACTGCGGACATGTCTCTCTCCCAGATTACTTCGCGCCCGCCACGGACGCGGCGGGCACCACCTCAACCGGCAAGCCAATCGAGTCAAGCTGCGCGCGCACGACTTTGGCATCGCCGACGACGACCCAGACGAACTTGTCGGGGTCGAGCGCCCTGCGTGCCGCAGCGTCAAGCTGTCCGCGCGTCATCGCGCGATATTTTTGGCTGATCGTCGCATAATAATCATCGGGCCGCTTGTACTGATCATTGTCGAGCATCGCCGACAGCACCGCATCGGCCGTTTCGAAATTGCCCGCCAGTTCGCGAGTCGCGCCGTTGATCGTGCGGGTGAATTCGGCCTCGGTAATGCCCTTGCTGGTCAAAAAGTCCTTCAGATCGGCCTGCAGCGACTTGATCGAATCGCCCGTACGGTCGGCCTGCACCGGCGCGTTGATGCGATAGGTCACCAATTGTTCGGTCTGGCCGAAGCCGCCGCCCGCGCCATAGGACCAATGCTTGGTTTCGCGCAGGTCGAGGTTGATGCGCGACAGGAAATCACCGCCGAGCACGTCATTGGCAGTCTGATAGTCGAGCAGATTATCGCTGCCCTTGAGCGGCGTGAGCTGACCCGCCGTGATAAGCGACTGCGGCGAATCGGGCCGGTCGATCAGCACGATCTTGGGCGCCGACTGGACAGCCGCCGTGCTCAGATCCTTGACGCCCGGCGCGCCAACACCCTTCCAGTCGCCGAATTCGCGGTCGAGCAGCGGCAGGAGCTGCGCGAGCGGGGTGTCGGAGACGACGAACATCTTCGCCTTTTCGGGCCGGATCCATGCCTGCTGGAAGGCGACGAGATCATCGCGCGTCAGCTTGGCAACCGCCGCCGGATCACCGCCCTGGCCCGCCGTCTTGGCATAGGCCGAGGGGCCGTAGATCAGCTTGGGCAGCACGCGCCCGGCGAGGCCACCGGGGCTGGTAAGTTCCTGCTGGATGCCGGCGAGCTGGCTATTGCGCAGCCGCGCGACTTCCTCGGGCTTGAACGAAGGATTGCGGACGATATCGGCGAACAGATCGAACGCGCCCGCCGCATTGGCGGTCGGTGCCTGCACGCTCAGATAAGTGCGATCGGCACTCGCGCCCGTGCCGAACGACAGTCCCAGCCGCTCGGTCGCTTCGGCAATGGCGATCGAATCGCGCGTCGTCGTGCCTTCGTCGAGCATCGACAAGGTCAGCTGCTGCGTGCCGAGCTTGTCAGCGGGATTGGCGACCGCGCCTGCATCAAAGCTGATCAATGCGCGGGTGATCGGCACGGCGGTACGCTGGGCATAAACGACTTCGATGCCGTTCGACAGCTTGGCGCGCTGCACCTTGGGGAACACCAGATTGCCCACGGCACCGACATCGGGGTTCGTTTCGGCGCGCGAATTGGCGGGCTTCAGATCGGGCGGGCTGACCAGTGGCTTGGGCGCCGCCGCGACATCGGTGCCTGCTTCGCGAGGCCCGGCAACGATCGAGAGGTTATAGACGGGGCGCGTCAGCCATTTCTGCATGGCCGTCGTGACCGTGGCAGGGGTCTGCGCGGCGAGCGCTGCGAGCTGCTTCTTGTAATAGCCTGGATCGGCCGAATAAAGTTCGCCCTGCGCCAGCGCGACCGCCTTGCCGCCGAAGCCGCCAACCGATTCGAGGCCCGCGATGCGGCGGGACACGCTGCTCGTGACCGTTCGCTGGAGCTCATCGGTCGTCGGGCCGGTCTTGATATAGTCGGCGACCAGCTCGTCGAGCCGCTTGCTCGCGACATCGACATCGACGCCTGGACGCACGACCATGATCACCTGAAAAATGCCGATCTGGGCCAGCGACTGCACCCCGGCACTGACCTGGATCGCGAGCTTTTCCTTGCGGACGAGCGCGTTCGCCAGCCGCGAACTCGACAGCGCGCCGAGGACCGATGCCCCAGCCTGAAGCGCGGCGGCATCCTTGTCGTTGAGCCCCGGCACCGCCCATTGGCGCGTGACGAGGGCAGCACCGACGCGGTCGTGGATCACGTCGCTCTTGGGCGCGGCAAGCGTTGGGATCGACACGGTCGGCAGATCGGTGGCTGGGCCAGCCTTGATCTTGCCGAAATATTTGGTGACCAGCGTCTTGGCGGTCGCGAGATCGATATCGCCGGCCAGCACCAGCACGGCGTTGTTGGGACCATAATGGTCGCGGAACCAGCCCTTCACATCGTCGAGGCTCGCGGCATCAAGATCGGCCAGCGAGCCGATCACGGTGTGGCCATATGGGTGGTCGGCGGGGAACAGCCCTTCGAGCTGTTTATACTGGCGCAAGCCATAGGGCTGGTTGTCGCCCTGGCGCTTTTCGTTCTGGACCACGCCCCGCTGCTCATCGAGCACTTCCTGCGTCACTGCGCCGAGCAGATAGCCCATGCGGTCGCTTTCGAGGAAGAGCGCCTTTTCGAGCGCGGGCGTCGGCACCGTTTCGAAATAATTGGTCCGATCGTAGTTGGTGGTGCCGTTGAGGTCGGTCGCGCCGACCTGCTTCAGCGGCTCGAAGAAATCGCCCGGCGCATTTTCGCTGCCGTTGAACATCAGATGTTCGAACAGATGCGCAAAGCCGGTGCGGCCCTTGGGCTCGAACTTCGACCCGATATTGTACCAGACGCTGACGGCGACGACCGGCGCCTTGCGATCGGTGTGGACGATGACGCGCAGGCCGTTGGGCAGGGTGAATTTCTGATAGGGAATGTCGACCTTGGCGATCAGCGAGGCAACCGGGGCGGGCTTGGCATCCTGCGCGTGGGCGGCGGCCAGCGGGAGCGCGAGGCCGGCGAGCGCGACCCCCGTGCGGGCGAACATCTTGAAGGTCATCGATTATCCTCTGATCAAGGTGGCGTGCCGAGGTATATCGGCAAATCGGGTAGAGGCAACGGGGTTAAGGGCGGTAGTCGCGCTCTTTATGTGCTTCGAGCTCGACTGGATCGAACCACACGCGCTTGAGCTGATGCTTGACGAACAGCGGCGCCTGATCGGCATAATGCTTCGACTGGGGCCGCGTGGTGGCTGCGCCATACGGCTGGATCGACTGGGACGTGACGTGCCCCGCCTTGTCCCACGTCATGAACATGATGAAGCTGTCGCCGTGCTTCACCGCCAAGCGGCCATCGACATCTTCGTCCCAATTGGCGGCGGCGCGCAGCACATCGGCACCGCCATCCATCGGCAAATCGACTTTCCCCTGCCGTAGCCGCAGCACCGTCCCGAGCGGTGGATCGAGCCGCCCGAAATAGCGCTTCAGATAGGCTGCGGTCTTGCCCAGCTCCTCGCGCGGATCGGTCTGCGCGCGCGCCGCATAATGCCAGCGGTTGCCCACGCGGAGCAAGATGCCCGCCAGCGCATCGGCGGGGCCTTTGCCGTCGAAATTCCAGTCCCATTTGGCCAGCAGCGCCTTGGCTTCAATGATCTGCGCGTCGCCCTTGGGGTCGACGGCGGCAAGCTTTGCGAACCACTGCACGGCCCAGCTGTGGCGGCTGACGGTGGTGTCGAACTTGATATTGAACAGATCCTGCGCGGTGATCGACGGATCGGCGCCCATCAGCTCGATCGCGCGCGTCCCGCGATTGGTGGTGTAGGTCTCAATGCCGAGCAACGGCGAAAACGCCTTTGGATCGAGCTCATAGCCCGCACCGGACGCTTGAAACGGCGTATTGTTCGAATTGATCACGAAGCCCGAGCCCGGGTTGATGTTCTTCGGCACTTTGCTCCACCCCACCGTCCCCGGCACGATGTCGTGCGAGGTGTCGCCGGGCAGGACGTTGTGATAGTCGAAACCCGGCCGCCGGTTGGGGAAAGACGCATTATAGATGTGCGCGATATTGCCCGCCGCATCGGCGTAGATGAAATTGGTCGCGGGCACGCCTTGCTGGCTCAGCGCCTTTTGCCATTCGGCGAAATCGCGCGCCTTGTTGAGCCGGTAATATTCCTCGACCATCTTCAATTGGTCTTCGCCGCCATAGCGGATTGCGAACGCCCCGCTCTTGTTCTGGAACACCGGCCCCTGCACCGCGCGATAAACGGTGCGCGGCACCGGCAGCACCAACGGGCCCCATAGCTTCACCGGCAGCCAGACACGCTCGGCGTGCAGATCGAGCCACTGCCCGTCGTAGCGATATTGCGTGCCCGCGGCGTTGAGCTTGAGCTTGTAGATGTCGATCAGGTCGGGCCGGTTGACGGTGTTGGTCCAGCCCAGCGTCTTGTTGTGGCCAAGCAGCGGATAGGGCGCGCCGGGGAACGTCGCGCCAGCGAAATCCCAGCCGGCCTTTGAATGGACCACCAGTTCATACCAGGCGACCGAGCCGCGATAAGGCTGGTGCGAGTTCGAGATCAGCCGGGTGAAGCCATCGGCCGAGCGCTTGGGCGCGACCGCAAAGGCGTTGGAGCCATTTTCGGTCGTCGCGCGCGGTTCGGGCGATCCGGGCGCGAGCGCGGGCGGATCCTCGGCATCGGGTTTCGGACCTGCCCACTGCGGCGGCAGCGGCGCGTCCTTGGCGAGTGCGCCGAGCACCGCATCAAGCCCGAAGAAGAAGGGCGACCGCAGCACGAAGCCGGTGGCGATGTCGCGCCCATTGACCGGGAAGAGTTTCTTGAGCGCCACTTCCTCGGGATGCTGATCGGCATAATGGTTGAGCCCGGCGGCATAGGCATCGAGCAGCGCGCGGACATCGGCGGGCTGCTTCAAATAATCGCGGTCGACGGTCGCGCGGGCGCCGACGAAGTGGAGGGCGAAGTCGACCGGTGCGCCCTCGGTCCCGGCGATCGCGCCGAACCGCCCGCGCGTCATCGCGACGACTTGCTGGAGCGTCTCGAAATCATCCTCGGCATGCGCATAGGCAATGCCGTAAGCGACGTCGGGATCGGTCGTGCCGAAGATGTGCGGCACACCATAAGTGTCGCGGACGATGCGCGTGTCATAGCGGTGTGGCGGCGGTGCTTCGGCGCTGGTCGCCATCATCGGCTCCCACACGGCGAGGCCGATGGCGACGAGCACCAACAGCCCCACCAACGTCATTCCAGCCCGAGCCCAAAATTTGCGCACGCCGCTCTCCCCATTGTTTTGCCGGATCGTCTAGCGGGCGTGCCGGGATAGCGCCACGCGCTGCTGAAAAAAGCCGATCGAATGTAGGAGCGCGCGCGATCTTGTGTTGCAATTGAGCAACACTATATCGGCGATAAGCAAGGCAGGGACCATCCATGAACATCGAAAAATTCACCGATCGCGCCAAGGGTTTCCTTCAGTCGGCGCTGACCGTGGCGATCCGCATGAACCATCAGCGGATAGCGCCCGAACATATTTTGAAGGCGTTGCTCGAAGACGAAGAGGGGATGGCATCGGGCCTGATCAAGGCCAGTGGCGGCGACGCCGCGCGGGCGCTGAGCGAGACCGATGCAGCGCTCGCGAAGATTCCCGCCGTCTCTGGCTCGGGCGCGCAGAGCCAGCCGGGGCTCGACAATGATAGCGTGCGCGTGCTCGACCAGGCCGAACAGGTTGCGGCCAAGGCGGGCGACAGTTTCGTGACTGTCGAACGGCTGCTGCTTGGGCTGGTGCTGTCGCCGACCACGGCGGCGGGCAAGGCGCTCGCGGCGGCTGGCGTGAAGGCCGAGGCGCTGAATGCCGCGATCAACGAGCTGCGCGGCGGGCGAACTGCCGACAGCGCGGGCGCTGAAAACCAATATGACGCGCTCAAGAAGTTCGCGCGCGACCTGACGCAGGCCGCGCGTGACGGCAAGCTCGATCCCGTGATCGGCCGCGACGAGGAAATCCGCCGCACGATCCAGATTCTCGCGCGGCGCACCAAGAACAACCCCGTGCTGATCGGCGAGCCCGGCGTCGGCAAGACCGCGATTGCCGAGGGACTCGCGCTGCGCATCGCCAATGGCGACGTGCCGGACACGCTCAAGGACCGGAAGCTGATGGCGCTCGACATGGGCAGCCTGATTGCCGGTGCCAAATATCGCGGCGAGTTCGAAGAGCGGCTGAAGGGCGTGCTCGACGAAGTGAAGGCCGCCGAGGGGCATATCGTGCTGTTCATCGACGAGATGCACCAGCTGATTGGTGCGGGCAAATCCGAAGGCGCGATGGATGCCGGCAATCTGCTGAAGCCTGCACTCGCGCGCGGCGAACTGCATTGCATTGGTGCGACGACGCTCGACGAGTATCGCAAATATGTCGAGAAGGACCCCGCGCTCCAGCGGCGCTTCCAGCCGGTGTTCGTCGGCGAGCCGACGGTGCCCGACACGATCAGCATCCTGCGGGGCCTCAAGGAGAAATACGAACTCCACCACGGCGTGCGGATCACCGATGCGGCAATCGTCGCGGCGGCGACCCTGTCGCACCGCTACATCACCGATCGCTTCCTGCCCGACAAGGCGATCGACCTGATGGACGAAGCCGCCAGCCGCATCCGCATGGAAGTCGAGTCGAAGCCCGAGGAGATCGAAACGCTCGACCGGCGCATCATCCAGTTGAAGATCGAGCGCGAGGCGCTGAAGCGCGAGACCGATCCGGCGTCGCGCGACCGGCTCGGCAATCTGGAGGGCGAACTCGCCAATCTCGAGCAGCAGTCGTCCGAACTGACGCAGCGCTGGCAGGCCGAGAAGGACAAGATTTCGGCCGAGGCGAAGCTTAAAGAGCAACTTGACGCAGCCAGGCTCGAGCTTGAGCAGGCGCAGCGGGCGGGCGATTTGGCCAAGGCGGGCGAGCTTTCCTATGGCCGCATCCCCGAACTCCAGCGCAAGCTCGACGAAGCAGCGGGCGCCACCAAGGGCGCGATGCTGCGCGAGGAAGTGACGGCGGACGATATTGCCGGCGTGGTCGCGCGCTGGACCGGGATTCCGGTTGAGCGGATGCTGTCGGGCGAGCGCGAGAAGCTGCTCAAGATGGAGGAATCGATCGGCAAGCGCGTGATCGGCCAGAAGGAAGCCGTGCGCGCGGTGTCGACCGCCGTGCGCCGCGCGCGTGCGGGGCTACAGGATCCCAATCGTCCACTCGGGTCGTTCCTGTTCCTCGGGCCGACCGGTGTCGGCAAGACCGAACTCACCAAGGCACTCGCCGAATTCCTGTTCGATGATTCCGCAGCGATGGTGCGGATCGACATGAGCGAATTCATGGAAAAGCACGCGGTCGCGCGGCTGATCGGTGCGCCGCCGGGCTATGTCGGTTATGAGGAAGGCGGCGTCCTCACCGAAGCAGTTCGGCGTCGGCCCTATCAGGTGGTGCTGTTCGACGAGGTCGAGAAGGCGCACAGCGATGTGTTCAACATCCTGCTGCAAGTGCTCGACGACGGGCGGTTGACCGACGGGCAAG
This sequence comes from Sphingomonas sp., assembly GCA_019744885.1. Lineage (GTDB taxonomy): Bacteria > Pseudomonadota > Alphaproteobacteria > Sphingomonadales > Sphingomonadaceae > Sphingomonas. Next base: position 1,484 of record JAIETY010000047.1, on the reverse strand, counting down.
GGCGCACGGTCGATTTCACCAACACGATCATCGTGCTGACGTCGAACCTCGGCAGCCAATATCTGACGGCAGTCGCCGATGGCGACGATGTGTCGACGGTCGAGCCGCAAGTGATGGAGGTCGTGCGCGCGCATTTCCGGCCCGAATTCCTCAACCGGCTCGACGAGATCGTGCTGTTCCACCGGCTGGGGCAAAGCGAAATGGCGCCGATCGTCGATCTGCAAGTCGCGCGCGTCGGCAAGCTGCTCGCCGACCGCAAGATCACCGTCGACCTGACCGAAGGCGCACGGCTGTGGCTCGGGCGTGTCGGTTATGATCCGGTGTACGGCGCGCGACCGCTGAAGCGCGCGGTGCAGCGCTATCTGCAGGATCCACTGGCCGATCTGATCCTGTCAGGCGGCGTCAAGGATGGGCAGCGGGTGGCGGTGGATGAGGGTGAGGGTGGGTTGGTGATAAAGACTACTTGATGCCGAAACCAATAGAATGAAACGCTCAACTTGCGCGCCAAGCATCATGGGAGAATATCAAACACGATGAAACGTGCCGGAGCCGCGCTGAAACTTTCGTACGTCTGATAAATTTATGATAGATTTCAAGGGCGACATGAGTCGCGCAATAGGAGGATTTTATGAGAAAGATAACGCTTCCTACTATACTGCTATCCACCATTGCGTTTGGCAGTACGACGCCGGTGCTGGCGCAGACTGAGCGAACACAAGCCGAGTATTTTGCTTGTATCCAGCGTTGTGTCTCTGCTGCGCAAACTTATGGTTATGGTCCTAGCCCTTACTGGGCGGGATTTAATGCTTGTCAGGCGGCATGTGAAGAATATAATCCTGAAACGCCGCCATCCAACGACCCCCCTCCCGGCAAACAGTGTACCAGCCCTTCAAACTGCCCGATCGCTTCTTCTGTTAAGGGCCGTTCTGACTTGGCAAGTGTCGAGCGGATCACACTGTAAAAATTGGCGCTTGAAATATTCGATAAACTTGCATTCTAATTTATTCCCGATGTCGAATTAGTTTCACATCGGGATATTTTTTTGGTCTTGAAGTCAAAAAAGACCGGCTACTCGTTAGCTTTTGCTGCAGAGTGGCCCGACACCGATATGAGTTTTCAACGCAAATGCTTAATCGCGCATCTGCAATTAGAAGCGCACCTGACCCGAGATCAGGAAGCGGCGCCCGATCAGATCATAGACCGAGGGGAAGGTGCCGTCGCTGTCGTACGCGTGTCGTGGCTGGGGCGTGTCGGCTATGATCCGGTGTACGGCGCGCGACCGCTGAAGCGCGCGGTGCAGCGCTATCTGCAGGATCCACTGGCCGATCTGATCCTGTCAGGCGGCGTCAAGGATGGGCAGGCGGTGCATGTCGAGGACGGCGAAGGCGCGCTGAAACTGACCATTGGCTAGGGTCAAAACCCAATCAGCCTCTTGAAAATATGCAGATAGGCTGATTCAAAGGGCTTCCACGGCAGATGGAGGT
>JAIETY010000090.1 GCA_019744885.1 Sphingomonas sp. | reverse complement strand
AACCAAGGTTGCGATACCGTGAGCGCTGAGAACCAAAGCTTTGAGCATTACAGCACCCTCATCCCCGCCGACTGGCGACCGATGGTGCGCGGGGCGCCTGAGCTGACCGAACCGGAGGTTGCGCCGCTCGCCGTCGCGCCGGTGGCGACTGGCCCCAGGCTTCATCTCACCGCCCGGCGTGGCACGGTGGCGCAGGAGCGTGCGCGCGCGAGGGAAATCGTCGCCGTCGCCAAGGGCCGCATCACCGCCGTGTTCGAGGATGTCCGCTTCGGGCGCGGGCTTGACGTTGAGCCCTTGTGGCCGGTCGTCAGCGGAATCGCAGCGTCGGTGAAGCGCCACCCCGGCGCGGTCCTGAGCGTGATCCGCATCAAGGATCGCGACGATCACGTCTATATGCACTCGATTGCGGTGTGCGGGCTGATGATCAACCTTGCGCGGCGGCTGGGGCTCAATCCCTCGCTCGATCATGATATCGGCCTGGCCGGCCTGCTGCATGATGTCGGCGAGGCGATGGTGCCGCCCAGTCTGTTCGCCAAGCCCGGCCCCCTCACCCCCAAAGAGGGGCAAATGGCCCGCGGGCATTGCGAGATCGGTCACCAAATTCTCTCGGAGGGTGAGCAGCTGCCGCCGATCGTGCTCGATGTCGTGCTCCACCATCATGAGCGGGTCGACGCTAGCGGCTATCCCGCAGGATTAGGCCGCGACCAATTGTCGATCTTCGCGCGGATGGCGGCGATCTGCGATGTCTATGACGCTGTCACCTCGCCGCGCGCGCACAAGGCGGCCTGGTCATCGGCCCGCGCGATCGAATGGATGATGAGCGTACCTAACCAGTTCGACCCCCACATCCTGGCGCCCTTCGCCAGCATGATCGGCATTTTCCCTGTCGGGACAATGGTCCGGCTACAGAGCGGGCGGCTCGCAATCGTCCTCGACGATCCCGATGGTGATCCGACAAGGCCACCGGTGTGTCCGTTCTTCTGCATCATGACGCGGTGCCTGCTTCCGTGGCGTTACTCGCCCTCGGCTGTCGACCCCATCGTCGGCATCGAACGCCCGTCGCGCTGGAATTTCCCCGATTGGGAAGCGCTGCGCGAAGCCATTCTGGCCGAATTCGCGGTGCCGTCCGCCGACGATTGACCCGCGATCAGGCGCCGAAGACGCGTTCGAAGACGGCGTCGACTTGGGCGAAATGATAGTCGAGGTCGAATTTGGCATCGATCTCGGCCGGAGACAGCGCGGCGGCCACGTCAGGGTCGGCCTTGAGCAGTTCGCGCAACGACAGCGCGCCGTCCGATTCCCATACCTTCATCGCGTTGCGCTGGACGAGCGCATAGGCATCCTCGCGGCTGACGCCGGCTTGCGTCAGCGCCAATAACACGCGCTGCGAATGGACGAGGCCGCCCATCCGGTCGAGATTGGCCTGCATCCGCGCCGGATAGACGACGAGCTTGTCGACCACGCCCGTCAGCCGTGCGAGCGCAAAGTCGAGCGTGATCGTCGCGTCGGGGCCGATATAGCGCTCGACCGACGAATGGCTGATGTCGCGTTCGTGCCACAGCGCGACATTTTCGAGCGCGGGCGTGACATAGCCGCGGACCATCCGCGCCAGACCCGTAAGATTCTCGGTCAGCACCGGGTTGCGCTTGTGCGGCATCGCGGATGAGCCCTTTTGCCCTGGCGAGAAATATTCCTCGGCTTCGAGCACTTCGGTGCGCTGAAGGTGACGGACTTCGGTTGCGAGCCGCTCGATCGACGAAGCGACCACGCCAAGCGTTGCGAAAAACATCGCATGCCGGTCGCGCGGGATGACCTGGGTCGAGACCGGCTCGACGTTGAGGCCAAGCTTGGCCGCGACATGGGCTTCGACGCGCGGATCGATATTGGCGAACGTGCCAACCGCGCCCGAAATCGCGCACGTCGCGATTTCCGCGCGCGCGTTGACCAGCCGGGCACGGGCGCGTTGGAATTCGGCGTGATAGCCCGCCAGCTTCAACCCGAAGGTGACCGGTTCGGCATGGATGCCATGGCTGCGCCCGATCGTCGGCGTCAGCTTGTGTTCGAACGCGCGGCGGCGGATCACGTCGAGCAGCGCGTCGATATCGGCGATCAGCAAATCGCTCGCGCGCGCAAGCTGGACCGAGAGCGCCGTGTCGAGCACGTCGGACGAGGTCATCCCCTGATGCATGAAGCGGGCTTCGTCACCGACCTGCTCGGCAACCCAGGTCAGGAAGGCGATCACGTCATGCTTGGTGACCGCTTCTATCGCATCAATCGCGGCGACATCGATGACGGGCTTGGTTGCCCACCAGCGCCAGAGCGCCGCCGCTGCTTCCTTCGGCACCACACCCAGCTCGGCGAGCGCGTCGGTTGCGTGTGCCTCGATCTCAAACCAGATCGCAAAGCGCGCTTCAGGCGACCAGATCGCGGTCATCGCGGGGCGGGAATAACGGGGAACCATGGCGGGGCTTTCTGGCGGCGGGCGGGATGGCGCTGCCACTAGCAGGGCGACGACGGGGGTTCAAATCAGCCCTTGTGCGCGCAGACTGACATGGCCCTGCGTGCCGATGATGATGTGATCGTGGAGCGCGATGCCGGGGGCTTTGAGCGCGGCGGCAATCGAGCGGGTCAGTTCGATGTCGGCGCGGCTTGGTGACGGATCGCCGCCCGGATGGTTGTGGACGAGGATGACCGCCGCCGACCCCAGATCCATCGCGCGCTTCAACACTTGCCGAACATGGACGGCGGCTTCGTCGATCGTCCCTTCGGCAATCAGCTCATCGCGGATCAGCATGTTGCGCGTGTTGAGATGGAGCACGCGCACGCGCTCGATCAAATGATGCGCCATGTCGGCGCGCAGGTAATCGAGCAGCGCCTGCCAATTGCCGATCACCGGACGGCTGGCGACATCGGTGCTCAACATCCGCAGCGCGGTCGCCTGCACAATCTTGAGCGCCGCGACGCTGGCCTCGCCCATGCCCTTGACCCGGGTCAGCTCTTCGGGCGGCGCCGCCATCAGGCCGCCAATGCTGCCGAATTCGGTGAGCAATGCCTTGGCGAGCGGCTTGGTATCGCGACGCGGAATCGCCAGCGCGAGCAGATATTCGATCAGCTCGTAATCATGCAGTCCGTCGCCGCCATGATCAACCAGCCGCGCCCGCAAACGCGCGCGATGCCCGTGATAATCGGGTGCCGCCGAATCGGCCCCGTTCGGATCGGCGGGAACAGTCATGCGGGGTCGCGAATTAAGCCCTGTCGGGCGGCGTGGCAATTGCGCGTTGCCCTGGCAGGTCTATGGTGGCGCCGCCGAACGGGCTGGGAGTAAGCGTGACCGAATCGACCGGGGAGGCAAGGCGCAAGGGAAGGCGCGCGCGCTGGATTGGCGGTTCGCTGGCCGTGCTGGGTCTGGCGGCGGTCGGGCTGTGGATCGAACGGCGACCGATCGTGACGCATTACGTCGACCGCGAACTGGCGCGGCGTGGCGTGTCGGCGGCCTATACGATTGCCGATGTCGGCCTGCGAACGCAGCGGTTGACCAATGTTGTTCTCGGCGATCCGGCACAGCCCGATCTGGTGGCCGATTGGGTTGAGCTGACCACCAATGTATCGCTGTCGGGTGCAGAAGTATCGGCGGTGCGCGCGGGGCAAGTGCGGCTGCGGGGGCGGCTGGTCGACGGCAAACTGAAGCTCGGCGCCGTCGACAAGCTGCTGCCGGCTGCCAATGGCAAGCCGTTCGCGCTGCCCACGATCTGGGTCGATGTCGCCGATGCGCGGCTGCGGCTGGAAACGCCCGAAGGCGTGATCGGCGCCAAGCTCGCGGGGCGCGGACGGCTCAGCGACGGCTTTGCCGGGCAGTTGGCGATCATTGCCGATCAGCTCGGCCGCGCTGATTGCCGCGTCGATCGGCTGGCGGCGTCGCTCGCGGTGCGGATCACCGATCGCCAGCCGGTGCTTGTGGGGCCCGTTCGTGCGGCGGCGGTGGTTTGCGCCGGAGTGACCGCGACCGGCGCCGTGGCCGATGTCGATGCCAAGCTCGATGCCCGGCTGGACCGGTGGCGCGGGCAAGGGCGGGTGGCGGTCGAGCGGTTGCGCGCGCCGCAGGGGCAGCTCGCGACGCTGGCCGGGGCGCTCGACTTCGATGGCGGGCCACAGCGCACGGCGGGTCGCGTCGATTTGCGTTCGGGCCCCGTCGACGTTGCCGATGCGCGCGCGACGGCACTGGGGCTGACGGGTCGGTATCATGTTGGCACGGCGGGCTATGGTTTTGAGGGCGCAGCCTCGGCGCAGCGCGCGGCGCTCGGCCCACGCTGGCTGGCGGCAATTGGGCGCGCGCGATCGGCGGGCGGCGGTACCCCGGTCGGCCCGTTGCTGGCAAAGGCATCGGCGGCAACCGCGGCGGCGGCACGCGATTTCGGCGGCACGGTCGATGTCCGGCTGAACGGTACCGGCAAGGACTATGCCCTGACGCTCGCCAACGCCAACGTCACCAGCCGCAGCGCCGCGCAGGCCACGCTGAGCGGTGGCGACGGCATCGCGATTAACAGCAGCGGGGTTCGCGTCGACGGCTTGCTCGCGCTGACCGGTGGCGGCCTGCCCGGCGCGGTGCTGCGGCTGTCGCAGGCGGGGCCGCGCGCGCCGATTCGGGGCAGCGGGTTCGTGCGTCCTTATGCGGCGGGCGATGCGCGCCTCGCGCTGGGCGACATCGATTTTTCTGCGGCCCCCGGCGCGACGCGGATCACGACCAAGGCGGTGCTGAGCGGGCCGATCAGCGACGGTCGCATCGAAAGCGCGCGCGCGCCGATTGAGGCCTATTGGAACGGGCGCAGCCTCCGCATCAATCCGGGTTGCACCGCAGTGGCATTCGAATCGTTGCGGGTCGGCTCGCTCGCGCTCGACGCGACCCAGCTCAAGCTCTGTGCCGAGGGTGATGCATTGGCCCGACTCGATGGCGCTCGGCTCACCGGCGGCGCGCGGCTGGGGGCGACGCAGCTCACGGGCAATCTCGGCGGCAGCCCGCTGCTGCTTGACGCGGCGAGCGCGCGCTATGGCTTGGCCGACAAGCGCTTTGCGGCGACTGGCCTCGACGCGCGGCTAGGATCAGACGACAAAGTAACGCGGATCAGCGCGGCAACGTTCAGCGGCGTCGTGGCCGGGCGCGGTGCCTCGGGCGATTTCAGCGGCGCCAGCGGCCAGATCGCCAAGGTGCCGTTGCTGCTGAGCGGCGGCACTGGCGGGTGGCGCTTCGACGGCAAGGCGCTGTCGCTCGACGGGGCGTTGCAGGTGGCCGACGCCGATGCGGCGCCGCGTTTCTATCCGCTTGAGAGTCGCGATGTCGCCCTGACGCTCGCCGATAACCAGATTGCGGCAACCGCGACGCTCACCACGCCCGCGAACGGTTCCACGGTGGCGCGCGTGACACTCGCGCATGATCTCGACAGCGCGGGCGGCCATGCTGATCTTGACGTACCCGGCTTGCGCTTCACCGACACGTTTCAGCCCGACAAGCTCACGCGCTTCACCTTTGGCGTCGTCGCGGAAGTTAAGGGCGATATGACCGGCACCGGCCACATTGCCTGGAATGGCGACAAGGTGACGAGCACCGGCAGCTTTCGCACCTTGGGCACCGACCTGGCGGCGGCCTTTGGTCCGGTCGAGGGACTGGCGACCGAGATCCAGTTCACCGATCTGCTCAATCTGGTGAGCGCGCCGGGGCAGCAACTGTCGCTCGCGCGCGTCAATCCAGGGGTGCCGGTCGAAGGCGGGATGATCCGCTACCAAACGCTCGCCGACCAGCATGTGCGAATCGAAGGCGGGCGCTGGCCATTTGCGGGCGGGACGCTGATTCTCGATCCCGCCGAGGTCGATCTGGCGGTGAGCGCCGAACGGCGGCTGACGTTCCGGCTCGAAGGCGTCGATGCCGCGCAATTCCTGCAAGAGCTCGATTTCAAGAATTTGAGCGGGACCGGGACGTTCGACGGCGTGCTGCCGATGATCTTCGACGCCAAGGGCGGTCGGATCGAACGCGGCGAACTCAATGTGCGCGAAGGTGGCGGCACGATTGCCTATGTCGGCGAAGTGACACAGGAAAATCTCGGCTTTTGGGGCAATACCGCGTTCCAGGCACTCAAATCGCTGCGTTACAAGCGGCTGGCGATCGAAATGAATGGCGCGCTGGCGGGCGACATGATCACCGAAGTCCGTTTCGCCGGGGTCAGCCAGGGCGAAGGCGCCAAGAGCAATTTCCTCATCCGGCGCCTGCAAAAGCTGCCCTTCGTCTTCAATGTCCGCATCACGGCGCCGTTCCGTCGGCTGTTCGATCTCTCCGATCCCGGCGGGTTTGCGAAACGGGTCTTGTCAGAAAGCGTCGTTGCGCCGAACACCGACGCAACGCCCGTTCAGCCTCGCGCAAGCGAGTCTGTGCCAAAGGGAGAGCCGAAATGAAGCAAATGCGCGTTGGATTGATGTTTATCGGTTTGGGAACGGGACTTGGCGGATGCGTCAATGTCACCGCGCCCGACAAACCGATCGTCATCAACCTCAACATCAATGTGACAGCCCAAGTCGTGTTGAAGCTTGATGGCGAGGCCAAAAAAGTGATCGACCAGAATCCAGGGATTTTTTGAGATGAACAAGGTTCTGATTTCCGCACTCGCCATGCTGGTGGCTGCTGCCCCCGCGATCGCCCAGACCCGCGACCCGGCCTATGCGGCCGCGCGCGCCAGCGGGCAGGTCGGTGAACAGCCTGACGGCTATCTCGGCATTGTCGGCGCGGCGACGCCCGAGCTGAAGGCACTGGTCAGCAACATCAACATTCAGCGCAAGGCGGCCTACACGCGTGGCGCGGCGGATGGGGCGACGGTCGAGCAATTTGCCTTCACCTCGGGCTGCAACCTGATCCTGAAGACCGTGCCCGGCGAAAAATACCAGGGACCCGATGGCGACTGGCACACGCGCACCGCCGCCCCGCCCGAACGCGATCCGCGCTGCATCTGATCTGCGCACGGGGGTCATCTGGCCCCCGTGTTGCCCTCAGTGCTGCGCTGCGGTTGACTCGGCACATTGTGCTTTCTAAACGGGCGCCGCGACGCGAGGCTCGTGCTTCTGCGTTGCTCAACCGTCGCCCGCATCGTTGCGCGGCGGCGTTTCTTTATCAGGATGGGCTGTGAGCTTCGCGTTGGCCGATAACCGCCACAACGGACATGACGATCTTGACGCCCGGATTGCGCGCGCGAAGGCCGAACATGCACGCCCGGCGGCGACCAACAAGATCGCCGAGAACAAGGCCTGGTCGGTCGCGATCGAATTCGTCGGGCTGGTGCTGGTTTCCGCCGGCATCGGCTATGCGTTCGATACCTATGCCGGCTTCGGCACGCGGCCCTTTGCGATGATCGCGATGCTCTTGCTGGGCTTTGCCGGCGGGGTATATCGCGCGGTGAAAAGTTCGTCGCAGTTCGACGGAACCCTCGACAACGATTTGAAGGATTAAGGCGACCAATATGGCCGGCCCAATGGGACAGTTTGCGGTAACGCCGCTCAAATCGCTGATGATCGGCGGGTTCGACGCGTCGTTCACCAATTCGTCGCTCTGGATGGCCGTCGCCACCGTCGCGATCGCAATTTTCCTGTTTGTCGGCACCGCGAAGCCACAGATCGTCCCGGGGCGCTGGCAAGCTGCCGTCGAATATCTCTATGATTTCGTGCGCAGCATGCTCGACGAAAATGTCGGGCCCGAGGGGCGTCGTTTTGCGCCGCTGATCTTTTCGATCTTCATCTTCGTGTTGGTTTGCAATCTGCTCGGGCTGATCCCCTGGGTCGGCGCGTTCACGCCGACCAGCCATGTCTCGGTGACGTTCGGGCTCGCGCTGCTGGTCTTCGTGATTGTGTGCATCGTCGGTTTCGCGCGCCACGGGCTGCATTTCTTCTCTCTGTTCTGGCCGCACGGCTCGGGCATTTTGCTCGGCAGCTTCGTGTTCATCATCGAAGTGCTGAGCTTCCTCAGCCGCCCGTTCACGCTTGCCATTCGTCTGTTCGCCAATATGACGGCGGGCCACGTACTGCTGAAGGTGTTCGGCACCTTCGTGGTCGCGCTCGGCTCGTTCGGCGCGCTGCCTTATGTGTTCGGCGTGTTGCCGCTCGCGGTGAACGTGGCCTTGTCGGCGCTCGAAGTGCTGATCGCGGTGGTCCAGGCCTATGTCTTTGCGTTGCTCGCGTCGCTCTATCTGAACGACGCAATCAATCTCCACTGAGTTTTATTCGACTGTTTTTTCTCTAGAAAGGTTATCAAGATGGACGTAGCTTCGGCAAAGGTGATCGGTGCAGGTCTGGCAGCGATCGGTGCGGGTCTTGCTGCGATCGGCGTGGGCTCGATCTTCGGCCAGTATCTCAACGGCGCGCTGCGCAATCCCGAAGCGGATGCGAAGATGGGCGGCCGTCTGATTTTCGGCTTCGCGGTGACCGAAGCGCTCGGCCTGATCGCCGCCGTTGTCGCGCTCGCGCTCGCGTTCTCGTAAGCGCGTTGCGCCTGACAAAGGGCGGTATCCATGCCTCAATTTGACTTCACGCACGTCTTTTGGCCGCAGATTATCTGGCTCGCGGTGTTTTTCGCGATCCTGTATTTCGGCATCGTCCAGGCGACTCTGCCAAAGCTGGGTCGCGTCATGGAGACGCGTGACAATCAGGTAACGGGCGACATCGCCACTGCCGAAGCCGCCAAGGCCGAGGCGGACCGGCTCAAGGTCGACTACGACAATGGCGTCGCTGCCGCCCAGGATACCGCTCGCGTCCGGCTCGGTGCTGCCCGTACCGAAGCGACCAAGGCCATTGAAGCCAAGCTCGCGGCTGCCAATGCCGTGATCGAGGCGCGGACGACCGAAGCGCAAGCGTCGTTGGCAACGGCGCGGACCAAGGCGCTGGGTGAGATCGAATCGGTTGCGGCCGATGCAGCCGCGACGATCGTTGAAAAGCTCACCGGTGCTCGCCCCGCCGATGATCTGGCCGCCGCCGCGACGCGCGCGGCGCTCGGCTGAAGGACTTAGCGATGTTTTTCCTCACGGCCGCTGGCAGCCTTGCTGCTACCGAAGGCGCGCATGAAGGCCCATTGTTGCTCGGGCTTGGCGCCGAAGGTTGGGTCTATGTCGGGCTGACGATTTTCCTGCTGCTCGCGGTCTTCGTCGGCAAGGCGCCGCAACGGATCGTTCAGGCGCTCGATGCGCGGATTGCGGAGACGCGCCGCCAGCTCGACGAAGCCAAGGCGATTCGGGCCGAAGCCGAAGCGCTGCTGGCCGACGCCAAGGCGCGCACCGCCGCCAGCGCGGGGGATGCTGCGGCAATCGTGGCGCAGGCCGAAACCGAGGCAAAGGAACTGCTCGCCAAGGCCGAAGCCGATGCCAGCGACCTTGTCGCCCGCCGGACCAAAATGGCCGAGGACAAGATCGCCGCCGCCGAACGCACCGCGATTGCCGATGTCCGCGCGGTTGCGGCGCAAGCCGCCGCAGCCGCAGCCGGTGCCTTGATCGCCGAACGCCACGGCGCCGATGCTGATCGCGCGCTGGTCGACCGCACGATTTCGGGTCTCTCGCGCCCGAATTGATACGGTTCGGCGCAATTGCGCTAGCTTTGGTTCCCAAAATCGGCTGTGATCGTTGCGCGGTCGAGCATTGGCCGTGCCATGTTCCGAGGTTTTGTATGAAGCTTATCGCCCTTGCCGCGTCGCTGACGCTCGTCGCCACCCCCGCTTTCGCTCAGACCGCGCCAGCGCCTGCGCCCACCGCCGCACCTGCCGCTACTGCCAAGTTCGGCGTCGACACCCCGATCGAACAACTTGTCGCCGATGAAAAGGCCAAGGCTGTGCTGCAGACGGTGCTCGGTGCGGACATCACGCAGAATCCTTTCTACGATCAGATCAAGGCAATGAGCTTCGCCCAGGTGCAGCCGCTGTCACAGGGTCAGATCACCGACGAAACGATGAAGAAGCTCGCCGAAGGCCTCGCCGCCATCAAGTGAGTTGCTGACGATTGAGCCGCGTGCCGACCCCGCTTCACGGCGGCGTCGGCGCGCGGCGCTTTTTTTGGGCATCGGGTCTGCGGCGATTGCGCGCAGCGGCCTTTTGCCTGCGTACCCAAACCCGGCCTTAACGATTTGCGCGCGCGCCGCGAACTTGGGATCGCTGTTGGCGACATGGTCGGTCACCAGCAGCATGCCAACGGGCCTGAGCGAAGCGAATAGCGTGCCCGCGACACCCTCCCGGCTAGCGCGCGATGTTGCCGCGTCGCCTTCGCGCGCCTAAATCGCCCGGGTGCAGGACCCCAATTCGCCCGAACGTTTCAACGAAGAGAAGGCAACCTATGCCGTGCGCGGCGCCGATGCGCCCGATCTTGCGGGCGGCGTCGCGGCGATTCGCAACGTGCTCGCAACGCTGCCGGCCCGGCCCGGGGTGTACCGGATGCATGACGCGCGCGGCGATGTGCTGTACGTCGGCAAGGCGCGCGCGCTGAAGAACCGCGTGACCAATTACACTCAGGTCGATCGCTTGCCCAAGCGACTCCAGCGGATGGTCGCGTTGACGCGGTCGATGACGATCGTCACGACGAACAATGAAGCCGAAGCGCTGCTGCTCGAAGCTCAGCTGATCAAGCGCTATCGGCCCGCGTATAATGTGCTGCTGCGCGACGACAAAAGCTTCCCCTTCATCCTGCTGCGCGCGGATCATGCGTTTCCGCGCATCCAGAAGCATCGCGGCGCCCGGCGGGCGAAGGGGAACTATTACGGCCCGTTTGCCAGCGCGGGCTCGGTCAACACCACGCTCAACGCGCTGCAGAAGCTTTTCCTGCTGCGGAGCTGCACCGACGGCTTCATGAAGCGGCGCGACCGGCCGTGCCTGCTCTACCAGATCAAGCGCTGCTCGGCGCCTTGCGTTGGGCGGATTTCGCCGGAGGATTATGCCGAGCTGGTCGCCGATGCGAAGGCGTTCCTCGCGGGCAAATCGACCGAAGTGCAGGCCAAGCTCGGCGCGCAGATGCAGACAGCGGCGGAAAACATGGATTTCGAGCTGGCGGCGATCCTGCGCGACCGGCTGCGCGCGCTGACCTTCATTCAGGGAAGCCAGGCGATCAACGCCGATGGCGTCGGCGATGCTGACATTTTCGCGATGGCCAACCGCAATGGCGTGATCGGCATCCAGGCCTTTTTCATTCGCGGCGGCCAGAATTGGGGGCACCGCAGCTTCTTCCCCGCGCACACCGCCGATGTGCCCGAGGATGAAGTGATGACCAGCTTTCTCGGCCAATTTTACGAGGAAGTGCCACCGCCGCGCACCGTGCTGCTCGACCGCGACCTGCCCGAGGGCGCGCTGCTCGGCGAAGCGCTGGGCGAGCATGTCGGCCACAAGGTGAGCTTTTCGGTGCCGCTGCGCGGGGTACGCCGCAAGCTGATCGATCAGGCCAGGCGCAATGCCGAGGAAGCGCTCGACCGCCGCCTTGCTGAGTCGACCACACAGGCCAAGTTGCTGCGCGAAGTGGCAGAGCTGTTCGACTTGCCCGAGCCACCCGATCGCATTGAAATCTATGACAACAGCCATATCCAAGGAACGAACGCTCTCGGCGCGATGGTCGTCGCGGGGCCGGAAGGGTTTCGCAAAAGCCAGTATCGCAAGTTCAACATCAAGCACCCGGAGACGGTGGCCGGGGACGATTTCGGCATGATGCGCGAAGTGTTTCAGCGCCGCTTTGCCCGCGCGCAGGACGAAGACCCCGATCGCGACAGCGGCGACTGGCCCGATTTGGTGCTGATCGACGGCGGTCGCGGGCAGCTCAATGCCTGCAAGAGCGCGCTCGAAGAGCTCGGGATCGAGGATGTCTGCCTCGTCGGAATCGCCAAGGGCCCGCACCACGGCCGCGACGGGCGCGAAGTGTTCCACCTGATGGACGGTCGCGAATTCCAGCTGCCGGTCAACGCGCCGGTGCTGTTCTACCTCCAACGGCTGCGCGACGAAGTCCACCGCTTTGCCATCGGCGCGCACCGCGCCAAGCGCGCCAAGGCCATCGGCGCGAGCCCGCTTGACGATGTTCCCGGCATTGGCCCCGCACGCAAAAAGGCGCTGCTGATGCATTTCGGCACCGCGCGCGCGGTGCGGGGTGCCAGTCTGGAGGATCTGCAAAAGGCCCCTGGCGTGTCGGCGGCGGTGGCGCAGCAGCTCTACGACTTCTTCCACGCGCGTTGAGACGGGTGGATTGTCATAGCTTGTAACAGGTTTGGGGAATTTTCATCCTCTGCGGCTAAGTCGATATCATGCCGACGCCCGTTTTCCTCACCGTCGATACCGAGATCGTCTGGCGTCACCATGTCGCCGGGCATGATCTCGCGACGCTGTGCGAACGCTCGTTTGAGCCGGCGGGTGTTGGGGTCTCCTACCAGCTCGCGACGCTGGCGCGGCATGGGCTGAAGGCCTGCTTCTTCATCGATCCGATGCCGGCGGTGATTTTCGGGCTCGATCCGATCAAGCGGATTGTCGACAAGGTGCTGAGCGCTGGGCAAGGCGTCCAATTGCATCTCCACCCAAATTGGACCGGCGCGGTCGTGGGCGACCGGGGCAGCAGCTATGCACGGTTCCAGCTCGGCGAATTCACGCGCGCCGAGCAGCGCGACCTGATTGCGCAGGCGCGCGACCTGCTCATGGCCGCCGGGGCACCGGCGCCGCTCGCGTTCCGCGCGGGCAGCTATGCCGCCAATGACGATACGCTGGTCGCGCTCGCCGAGCTTGGTTTCACCTATGATTCGAGCCACGACGGATCAAACCATCCCTGGCCGAGCAGTATCGGCCTGCCGCCGCGCCAGATTGCCCCGGTCGAGCGGCTGGGCGTGACCGAAGTTCCAGTGACCGTGATTGAGGACGGCCCCGGCAAATTGCGCACCGTCCAGATTTGCGTGCTGTCGATCACCGAAATGCGCGCCGCGCTCGATCATGCGGCGGCGCAGGGGCATCAGGCAGTGACGATCGTCAACCACGGCTTCGAACTGGCCAATCGATCGGGCACTGCCCCCAATGCCGTCCATGTCCGCCGCTTCGATGCGCTCTGCGCGTTTCTTGACGCGCATCGCGACCGGCTGTCGACGACGCATTTCAGGGACGTTCCGGGCATTTCGCTTGAGCTGGGCCGCAGCGACGTGCCGCTCGCCGCCAGCGCGATGCGGCGACGGTGGCGCCAGGCCGAACAGCTCTGGTCAAATCTGGTGGCCGAGCGGGCAGCGTGAGCGCGACCAGACTGCCGCTGCGGTTCCAGGTCGGCGCGCGCACCTTGTTCGCGGTCGAGCGTCGGCTGGTGCGGGTGGCGCTGTCGCTCGATGATGCGCTGGCGGCGCGGCTGCCAACACTGCCACCGCTCGATCGCGACGCCGATGGCTATGCGATCACATCGCTGCCGATCGCGCAATTGGGGGCCGTGGCGGGAGGTGCGCTGATCGCGTTCGTGCGCCAGCGCTATACGCGCCATTTCATCGACCTCACCACGGGATACGACGCCTATCTGGCTGCGCTCAGCGCCAACACGCGCTCGGGCATCAAGCGCAAAGCGAAGAAGCTTGCGCAGGCATCGGGCGGGGCGCTCGACGTGCGGCGGTTTCGCACTCCGGCAGAGATCGAAGCCTTTCACGCCATCGCGCGCGATCTGTCGCGCAAGACCTATCAGGCCAAGCTGCTCGGCGGCGGCCTGCCTGAGGATGCGCGGTTCGTGCAGGCGATGCTCACGCTCGCGGCAGCCGATGCCGCGCGCGCGTGGCTGCTCTATGTCGAGGAACAACCGGTCGCCTATCTCTATTGCCCGGTCGAGCATGGCACGGTGCGCTACGACCATGTCGGTCACGATCCCGATTTTGCCGATTTGTCGCCCGGCAGCGTGCTGCAGATGGAAGCCATGCGCGATTTGTTCGCCGACGGCTGTCACCACCGCTTCGACTTCACCGAGGGGGAGGGCCAGCACAAGCGCCAGTTCGCGACCGATGGCGTCGTATGCGCCGACCTGCTGCTGCTGAGACCTACGCTCGGCAACCGCGCGACGGTGGCGGCGCTCGGCGCCTTTGACGGCGGCATGGCGCAGGCCAAGCAGCTCGTGAATCGGCTGGGGCTGCACGCAATCGCGAAACGCATTCGCCGCTGATTTCCGCCCCGCGCCCGCGCGCGCTATAGCCGCCCGATGCACATTCGCGCCGAATCTCTGATCCTCGCGGTGCGCGCGCATGGCGAGCATGGCGCGGTTGTCCGTGCGCTGACCGCCGATCATGGGCTTCAGCCCGGCTATGTGCGCGGCGGCCGCTCAACCCGGCTGCGGCCAGTGCTCCAGCCGGGCAATCTGGTGGTCGGCGACTGGCGCGCACGCACCGACAGCCAACTCGCCGCGCTGACGGTTGAGCTGGTGCACAGCCGCGCGCCGCTGTTCGAACGACCCTTGCCCGCTGCCGCAATCGACTGGGTGGCCGCGCTCACCGCAGCGGCCCTGCCCGAGGCGCAGCCCTATCCGACCGTTTATGCGACGCTCAGCGCGATTCTCGACGCGGTTGAGGCGGCCCCCGCCGCGCGCGATTGGGCAGCGGCGCTCGTGCGCTACGAACTGCTGTTGCTCGCCGAACTCGGCTTCGGGCTCGATCTCGGCAAGTGCGCTGCGACCGGCGTCACCGATGATCTCGCCTGGGTCAGCCCCAACAGCGGTGCGGCGGTGAGTGCGGCGGCGGGGGAAGCCTATCGCGACAGGCTGCTGCGTCTGCCCAAATTTCTGCATGAAGGCGGGGTGGGCGACTGGCCGCAGATTCTCGACGGGCTGCGGCTGACCGGCCATTTCATCGCGCGCGATCTGCTGACCGGACGCCCCGCCGATGCGCTCGCGGCGCGGGTGCGGCTGGTCGATCGGCTCAACAGGGCAGTTGCGTGAGCGCGCACGGCTCGGCAAGGGAAGCGCGATGCTCCAGACGATGACCAACAGCGATCAGGCCGCCGCATTGCTCGACGTGGCGATCGTGATCCCGACCTTCAACGAAGCCGCCAATGTGCCCAAGCTCGTCGCCAAGCTCGACGCGGCACTCGCGGGCCTCGCTTGGGAAGCGATTTTCGTCGACGACGACAGCCCCGACGGCACCGCCGATGCCGCGCGCGCACTGGGCCGGGCCGATCGCCGCGTGCGGGTGATCCAGCGCATCGGGCGGCGCGGGCTGTCCTCGGCATGCATCGAGGGCATGTGCGCGACCGCAGCGCCGCTCGTTGCCGTGATCGACGGCGATCTGCAGCATGACGAGACGCTGCTGCCGCAGATGCTCGCGGCGTTTCGGGCCGATGCCGCACTCGAAGTCGCCATCGGTTCACGCTTCGTCGCGGGCGGCGGCACCGGCGACTGGGACCGCGACCGCGTGGCCAAGTCAGCGTTCGCCACCCGCCTGTCGCGCCGCGTGCTCAAGGCTGACCTGACCGATCCGATGAGCGGCTTTTTCATGATCCGCAGCGATGTCGTGCGCCGGATCGTGCCGGGGCTCAATGCGATCGGCTTCAAGATCCTGCTCGACATCATGACCGCGAGCCGGCAGCCGCTGAACTTCGTCGAGCTGCCCTATACATTCCGCACGCGCGAACTCGGCGAGAGCAAGCTCGACCATGTCGTCGCGATGGAATTCCTGATCGCGCTCTACGACCGGATGTTCGGGCGGATCGTGCCGGTGCGCTTTGCGATGTTCTCGGCCATCGGACTGATTGGCGTTGGCGTGCACATGTCGGTGCTGTTCCCGGTCGTGCGCCTCTGGGGTGAGGGCACCTTCCTCGCTGGGCAGATTCTGGCAGCCGTGACGGCGATGACCGCCAACTTCTTCCTCAACAACGCGCTCACCTATCGCGACCGGCGGCTCAAGGGCGCCAAGGCACTGCTCGACGGCTGGGTGTCGTTCTGCGTCGTGTGCTCGGTCGGGCTGGTGGCGAACATTGGCGTCGCGGGGTTCCTCCACAACGCGCGCGACGGGAGCTGGGCAGTCTCGGCGCTGATGGGCGTGCTGGTCGGCGCGGTGTGGAATTACGCGCTGTCGTCGCGCTTCGTCTGGGGGCGCTATTAGGCTAGCGGCGCTGATGCGGATGAGCGTGCGACGATTGTCGGCTCAAGCGGTGGTCGCGCCGTTTCATTCGGAGTCATCCAAGCGAAACAGTGTCTCGACCGGAATTTGCAGCAGTTGGGCTGCCTTCAGCGCGAGGGAAAGGCTGGGTTCGAACCGACCGCGCTCGATCGAATTGATCGTCTGGCGCGACACTTCCAGAAGGTCGGCAAGGGCTTGCTGGGTAAGGCCACGCTCGCCACGGATTGCCGGCAGGATGGTCAATATACCCATTTGCGCATCGCGATGAACCAGAAGATGAAGTTCGCGCCCGCAAATAGGTCGATAGGAGCAAACGAAGGCATCGGCATAACCAGAGAAGCAGTCGCCAGTACGCTCCAGATCGTCGATGCCGCGCACGCCGCAACCCCCGAAACTCCCAGCGTCCAGTTCTGAAGGCGGTTGAACATCTCGTCTTGGCGAACGCTAAAGCGATACCAGAACCATGCCGTCACCACCGCCGCCATGACGCCAAGCAGGGCGAGAACCGCCGTGTACTGCGTGACGTCGAAGCCGAAGCGCGTGCTAACCGGTTTTGCGGCCATGCCGATCAGGATGCCGGCGACAGCGTTGCTTGCGATAGTGGCGGTCGCGAGCATCTTGGATGTTCTGTCAAGCGCGCTCCAACGAAACCACGCGCCGCCATGTGTAAATTCATACATCTCACACCTCCATGTCTCTGCATGGAAAGTATATGCGACATGTTAAAGGAAAGTATATTTTACATCGCAGACAGCTGCAAACCGACGCTCAGTTTCAAAAATGCCGTCGCCAACACATCAGTCGACGCGACACTCCCTACCGCCAGCTCGCGAACCACATCCAGCGCAGGAACGCCTGATCGCTGTCGAGCGGCGCGGCCGAGATAATCGGGAAGAACCAGGCGAACAGCGCGAAGGTCAGCACGAGCGCGGCTTCGCTGGCATATTTGAAGCGTGGTTCGGCGTAGCGTTCGAGCGCGGCGGCCAGCGCAAGGCCAAGAAACACGCTCGGCAGGTAATAATAATAGAAAAAGCCGATCTTCTTCGGGATCAGCGCCCACATCCCATATGACCCCAGCCACAGCAGCCCGATCGCGAGCATCGGCGTCGCCCGCTCGCGGATGCCGGCGTAAAGGCACGCCGCGACCGCGATCAAGCCGCCCCACATCACTGCCGGATTGCCGAGCATCAGGATGCCGCGCTGCACGCCGTCGACCGGTTCATAGAGATACCACATCGGCCGCAGGTCGAGCGCCCAGCTCCACCACGGCGACTGATAAGGGTGCGCGGGCAGCGGCGCGGTCTGCTGCGCGAGGATGCGAAACTGGTGCGGGACGAACGTCGCAAGCGTCAGCGGATCGTAGCGGTAGAAAAAGGCGGGCGCGAACGTCAGCGCATAAGTGGCGATGCTGACCAGCCCCAGAAGCGCCAGCCCTGGCACCAGCCCTACGCCCGCGAAATAGGGGCGGTCGCGGCGTGTCTTGAGCCAGATCATCGCGATTCCCGCAAAGGCGACGAAGGGAATCGCGGTCCATTTCGCCCCCACAGCCAGCCCCAGCAGTACACTGGCAAGCAGCAGCCAGCGCCGGGCTACCGGGGCAGGCGCACGCGCGGCAGCAATCATCGCCGCAATCGCGATCACCACGAACGCTGCCATATAGCCGTCGAGCATCGCGATCCGCGCATGGATATAGACGATGAAATTCAGCAGCACGAAGATCGCGGCGTAGAGCGCCGGGCGCACGCGCCCGAATAGCTGCCAGCCGATCGCGAACACGCCCATGATCACGACCGCGCCCGCAATCGTCGAAAAGAACCGCCATCCGAAGCTATTGTCGCCGAACAACAGGATGCCAGCGGCCATGATCGTCTTGGCCAGCAGCGGGTGTTCGATGTTGTACGGGCCGTGGAGGCTGGCGATCGTGCGCGCGGCTTCGGCATAATAGACTTCGTCGAACACCGGCTTGGCCGGGATCGCCAGATTGGCAAGGAACAGCAATTCGGCAGCGATGCCGAGCGCGAAAGCGATCAGATAAGGTCGCGGGTGCGGCGAATCGGTCGTCATCGCTCGCGCCTCTCTCATTTCGGTGCGCGCGGTTCAAGCACCCGCTGGGCATTGACGGGAGGGGCGCGGTCCCGGCAAACGGTCCCAGATGAAACGTCGTACTGGTCAGTCCGAAGCCGCGCGCCACTGGCGCCCCGCCACGCAAGCCGTGCGCGGCGGCACCGCGCGCAGCGAATGGGGCGAAACGAGCGAGGCTTTGTTCCTCACCTCGGGCTATGCCTATGACTGCGCGGGCGATGCCGCCGCGCGATTTGCCGGTGATCAGGTCGGCATGACCTATTCGCGGCTACAGAATCCGACGGTTGAGATGCTCGAACACCGGATCGCGCTGCTGGAGGGGGCAGAGGCGTGCCGCACCATGGCGACCGGCATGGCGGCGATGACGGCGGCCTTGCTCTGCCAGCTCCAGACCGGCGACCATGTGGTCGCGGGGCGCGCGGCATTCGGGTCGTGCCGCTGGCTGGTCGACACGCTGCTGCCCAAATTCGGGATCGAAACGACGACGGTCGACGCACGCGATCCGCAAGCGTTCATTGATGCGGCGCGGCCCAACACCAAGGTCTTCTTTTTCGAAACCCCCGCCAACCCGACAATGGACATCGTCGACCTGAAAGCCGTGTGCGACATCGCGCGCGCGCGGGGTATCACGACCGTCGTGGACAATGCCTTCGCCACGCCCGCGCTCCAGCGGCCGATGGCATTCGGCGCCGACGTCACTGCCTATAGCGCGACCAAGATGATGGACGGGCAGGGGCGCGTGCTCGCGGGCGCGGTATGCGGCACGGCCGCGTTCATCAACGACGTTTTGCTGCCGTTCCACCGCAATACCGGCCCGACCTTGTCGCCGTTCAATGCCTGGGTGGTGCTCAAGGGCTTGGAGACGCTTGACCTGCGCATCCAGCGGCAGAGCGAGAATGCGGTGAAGGTCGGCCGTTTCCTCGAGCCGCGCGTGCCGCGCATCCTTCATCCCGGCCTGCCGAGCCACCCGCAGCATAATCTGGCCATGAGCCAGATGAGCGCGTGCGGGCCGATCTTCGCCTTCGAAGTCGCCGACCGCGCGCAGGCGCATGGGCTGCTCGACGCACTCGAACTGATCGATATTTCGAACAACATCGGCGATTCGCGCTCGCTGATGACGCATCCCGCCTCGACCACCCATTCGGGGGTCGCCGAGGAAAAGCGGCTCGAAATGGGGATCAACGAAGGCATGCTGCGGATCAATGTCGGGCTCGAAGACCCGGCCGATGTGATCGACGATCTGGATCGCGCGCTCGGCAAAGTCGGGCTATGATCGGCGCGATGAAATCCTTGTTTCCCAATGTCGCCGAGACGCAGGGCGTGATTGTGCGCGTGTCGGTGAGCTATCTGCCTGAACAGAGCGAGCCGCGCCGGGGGCGCTGGTTCTGGGCTTATCATGTGCGGATCGAGAATGAAGGGCCGGTCGCGGTGCAACTGCTGACCCGGCATTGGGTGATCACCGACGGGCGCGGTCTGCGTCATTCGGTCGAGGGCGAAGGCGTGGTCGGCGAACAACCGCAGATCGCGCCTGGCGCGAGCTTCGACTATGTCTCGGGCTGTCCCTTGCAGACGCCGACCGGGTCGATGCAGGGCAGCTATCACATGATCGCCGCCGATGGATCGGCGTTCGACGTCGACATCCCCAAATTCGCGCTGATCGCGCCCGCCGTCGCGAGCTGAGCCCCGATGAAGCGCACGCATCTCCCGCTCAATGGCCTGCGCGTGCTCGACGCCGCCGCGCGCCATCTGAGCTTCACCCGCGCCGCCGACGAGCTCGCGGTGACGCCAGCAGCGGTCGGCCAGCAGATTCGCGCGCTGGAGGATACGCTCGGCGTGGTGCTGTTCCGCCGCACCACCAAGGGGCTTGAGCTGACGCCCGAAGCTGAAGCCGGGCTCGGCGCTTTACGCCACGGGCTGCTCCAGTTCGAGGAATCGGTGCGCGCGATGCAGGCGGGGCAATCGAGCAAGTCGCTGACGATCGCCGCCCCGCGCGACCTGACCGAGAAATGGCTGCTGCCGCGCCTCGCCGAAATCGCCCACGAAGACCCTGAGCTCCGGTTCGCGCTGGTCAATGCCGATGAAGCGATCGATTTCACCGAAGCCAATCTCGATCTCGCGATCCGCTGGGGCGAGGGGCCCGGCGAGCATGAAGGCGAATCGCTCGAATCCGAAGGCATGGTGACGGTCGAACGGCCGGGCGGCGGCGCCGACACGCGCATCTCATGGCCCGGCTGCCTCAACGACCCCGAAGTATCGCTGGTGCGCGTCGGCGACGCGGGGCTGGCGCTCGATGCGGCGGCGGCGGGGATTGGCCGCGCAACCGTGCCCGAGTTGCTCGCGCGCGCCGACATCGTGTCGGGCCGCGTCACCGTGATCGGCGACCCCAAACCCTATCGGCTCGGCTATTGGCTGGTCGCCCCGCTGCCACAATGGCGGCAGAAGAAGGTGAAGGCGCTGGTGGAGGCGCTCTGCGCGTGAGCGATCGGTTCGAGAGTGCGCGGCTGACAATGCGGCCACAATCGATCGACGACGCCGAGGCCCTTTTCGAGCCGTTATCGGACGTTGATCTGATGCGATATTGGTCGAGCGGACCGCATGACAGTGTCGAGCACACGCGCATCTATCTGACCGACCGGGTAGGCGACCCCAAATGGCGCGGCTGGACGATGGCGCTGAAGGGGGATGGCCGCGCGATCGGGACACTCGGTGCGGGAGAAGTGCGTCCCGGCGTGGTCGAGATCGGCTATCTGCTCGCGCGGCGCTATTGGGGGCAGGGGCTGGCGCGCGAAGGCGTCACCCGGCTGCTCGACCTGCTGTTCGTCGAGGAGGGCTGGCGCCGCGCCTGCGCCGATACCGATCCCGCCAACGAAGCGTCGAACAACCTGCTCCGCGCGCTCGGCTTCACGCTCGAAGGGCGGCTCCGCGGTGAGTGGGAAACGCATATCGGCGTGCGCGACAGCTTCATCTGGGGGCTGCTGCGCGAGGAATG
>JAIETY010000056.1 GCA_019744885.1 Sphingomonas sp. | reverse complement strand
AAAATGTCTGCACTCTTCTCGTCGATCGACCTTGGTCCGATGCGACTTTCCAACCGCATCGTCGTGTCGCCGATGTGTCAGTATTCCGCCAATGACGGCTCGGCCAGCGACTGGCATCTCCAGCACCTGCCCAACTACGGCATGAGCGGCGCCGGCCTGGTGATGACCGAGGCGACGCATGTCGAGCGCCGTGGGCGGATCACCCATGGCTGCCTAGGGCTATACTCCGACGCCAATGAGGCGGCGCTCAGCCGCGCGCTGTCCTTGGCCCGACGTTATGCCGTGGCGGGTACCAAATTCGGCATCCAGCTTGCGCATTCGGGCCGCAAGGGCGCGATCACCCGGCCGTGGGAAGGCGGCACGGCGCTGCCCGACGATCAAGACCCTTGGACCACGGTGGCGCCCTCAGCGATCGCGTTCAAACCCGACTGGAAGACGCCCGAGGCACTCGACGAAGCCGGTATCGAGCGGACGATCGCGGCGTTCGTGCAGGCCGCCATTCGTGCGGTGTGGATCGGTTTCGACGCCATCGAGCTCCACGCCGGGCACGGCTATCTGCTCCACCAGTTCCTCTCGCCACTCGCCAACCACCGAACCGATCGCTGGGGGGGTACGCCTGAAAACCGTGCACGCCTGCTGCTGACGATTGCCGAGCGCGTTCGCGCGGTAGTGCCAATGTCGATCGCGTTGGGCGTGCGGCTGACCACGACCGACTGGGCCGATGGCGGCGTCGATACCGCCGATGCCGTGGTCGTCGCGCAGCAGCTAAAGGCGCTTGGCTATGACTATATCTGCGCGACTGGCGGGTTCGTCGTTCCGCCATCGGGCATACCGTTTGGCCCCGGCTATCAGGTCCACCTTGCCGAGCGCATCCGCCGCGACGCCAGAATCGCCACCCGCGCCGTGGGCGGCATCAGCGATCCGCATCAGGCAGAGGCGATCATTGTCGAGGGCAAGGCCGATCTCGTCGCGCTTGCCACCGCCTTCCTCGCCGATCCGCGCTGGGCCTGGCGTGCCGCTGATACGCTCGGCGCGACAATCGCCTACCCCTCGCAATATGCCCGCGCCAAAGGCGTGCACAAAACCGCTTGAACCGCCCTCAATCTAGGAGACCCACGATGATCGATCTTTACGCTTTCGCCACGCCCAACAGCATCAAGGTGCCGATCCTGCTCGAAGAGCTGGGCGCGGACTACACCTATCACCCCGTCAACATCCGCGCGGGCGAACAAAAGACACCCGAATTCCTGGCGCGCAACCCAAATGCCAAGGTGCCGCTGATCGTCGATCAGGATGGCCCCGGCGGCGTGGCCGTAACCGTCGTCGAATCGGCGGCGATCCTGTTGTATCTCGCGGAAAAGTTCGGGCGATTCATCCCGACCGACCCCATCGCGCGGGTGCGCTGCTATGAATGGCTGATGTTTCAGGCCGCCGGGCTCGGGCCGATGTTCGGCCAGTCGGGCTATTTCCTGAAGCTCGCGCCCGAACCCGTTCCTGCCGCGATTGACCGCTTCCACACCGAAGCCAAACGCAACATGCGCGTGCTCGACGGGCGGCTCGCCGAGGCGCAGTGGCTGGCGGGTGACGACTATTCGATCGCCGATGTGGCAACGTTCGGCTGGATCTGGCGCCGCGCCTTTGCCGAAGTCGATTTCAGCGAAGCCCCCAATGTCGAACGCTGGTTCGCCGCGATGGAAGCGCGGCCTGCGATCGGTCGCGCTATCGCCAAACTCGCCGGCTGACCCTGCCAACCTGGCTTGCCTGCCACCCGTCAGGCAAGCCAGGAGCGCATCAGTTGTTGATCATCATCCGTCGATACCTGCCAGGCGGCATGCCCGTCTCCTTCAAGAAGGCGTTGGTGAAGTGCGCTTGACTGCTGAAGCCGCAACTCAATCCGATTTCCGACAGACTGTTCCGGCCGTTCGCCATCAACAGTTGCGCGTTCAGCAAGCGTCTTGAACAGACATATTGATACGGCGTCTGGCTGGTCGCCTTCTTGAAGACGCGACAGAAGTGAAACATCGAGATGTCGGCAACCTCGGCCAGCTCTTTGATGGTAATCTTTTGAGCGAGATTGGCTTCGATGTAATCCAGGACACGACGAAGCTTGGCGGGGCTCATATGAAGCCGCTCGGGCGTTAAGCGTCCGGGCTGACCGCGGAGCTTGGCCAGAGAGGCCGAGATGCAGCTATACAAGCCCTCGAGCATCACTTCGTGGCCAAAGCTGGGTGCGGCCAATTCCTGCTCGACCATCCTCATAATGGCGGCGAGAGCCGGGTTGCGAAACGCGAGCACCGGTTCCAGACAAGCATCCGCAAAGGAATCTAGTTGGCGCGCCAGAAATCCGGCCGGGAAATGCAGAATCAATCCTTGCGAATGCGACGGAAACTCCAAGTCCGCATCGATGCCATGAGGAAGGTAACAACAAAGGTCGCGCGCTAGCTGTGATGCTTTGAATTCGCCACCGGCACGGGATTCGAACACGCCGCCGCACCGCCGTGCCAGCAACAGGGCATCGGGCCGCTGGTCTCCGCGGGAGCGGGTTTGCAGCGTTCCTTTCGCATGCGTGCCCAGATGGCGTATCGCGTGGACGCCATCGCCACTGATCGCGACCAGTTTGCTGATCGGCGGTGCCGACCAGGAGACGGCGTCATAGCCGCTGGCGCCCGTAGCTGCTGTGTAATCTTTGAGGGAAGAACCGACAGCAGACATTCGCTACACCTCCGATCAATCGACTTGAGCTTACCTCATAATGGCTGGGCGGGGCCGAATACGGCAAAACGGGCAAACGGGCGCGCCATGCGATCTCACGCCCCGGGATAATGGGGCACAGGCTCGATCGAACGTTGATTTTAGCTGAACAAGTGTTTAGTGACAAGATATCAGGACTGCAATGCTGGTCGCTGTGGAGAGGCGCTGTGATGGGCGATCAAGCTACCCAGGCAATGACCGTCCGGCGGATGAACTTCGGCTTCACGCCCGATATGGAGCGCGTGTTCGTCAAGGACGATCCCGACACGTCCTACACCTTCCTGGGCACCTGGATGATGCTGCCTTATCTGGAGCCGTATCTGATCCGCACGATGCGTCAGGCGCTGCCCCACATTCGCGAGCCGCAGCTAAAGGAAGATCTGAAGCGCTTCTGCGCGCAAGAGGGCGAGCATTTCAAGCAGCACGCGATCGTCAACGAGATGATCCGCGATCTGGTGCCGGGCTTCGCTGCGCTGAAGCCGATCGAGCTGGCGCTCGACGCGGAGTTCAAGAGTTTCAGCAGGGACAAGCCGCTGAAATTCAACCTCGCTTATGCCGAAGGCTTCGAATCGATGACCAGCGCGATGTCGCGCGCGCAGCTCGAAACCGGCATGTTCGACCGCACCGACAGCCCGCTCGCCGATCTCGCCAAATGGCATATCATGGAGGAAATCGAGCACCGCACCGTGGCGTTCGACATCTATGAACATGTCGTCGGCAGCTATCCCTACCGCCTGCGCATCGGCCTGTGGGCGCAATCGCACTTCATCAAATGGGGCACGCGGCTGGCGAAGACGATGAAGGACGCCGACCCTGAGACGATGGCGCGCTTTCAAGAGCCCGAGGTCGTCGCGGCACGCAAGAAGTTCAACGCGCATTTCTGGCGGCGCGGCCTGCCCCGCTTGGCGAAGACTTACTCGCCTTGGTACGACCCACGCAAAGTCGATTTGCCCGACGCGTTCCAGATTGCGCGGGGTCGTTATTCCGACCTCGCCACCGCCCTCGCCTGACCCCAGCGGAGAGACCAATGACCGACATGACTCCGGCGCACGCCACCGCCTTGGCCGCATTCGCCGCCAAGATCGCTGCCCGTCCAATCGTCCCCGCCACCAGCGAGACACAGACCCTGCATGTCGGCGCGAGCGATCTGCCCTGGGCCGAGGCGGGCGACGGCAGCGCGCTGCAACTGCTGCATGTCGATTTGAATCAGGGCATCTGGATCAGCAACACGCGCCTGCCTGCCAACTATAAAGTGGTGAAGCATTTCCACACCGGCCAGGTTTATGGCGTCACGCATCAGGGGCGCTGGTATTATGCGGAGAGCCCAGAGGAGGTGAACTCGCCAGGTTCCTATCTGTTTGAACCGGCTGGATCGGTCCACACGCTCACCACCCCGGCCGATCAGGAAGGCGACACGATCGTCTGGTTCGCGGTCCACGGCGCCAACATGAACCTCGACGAGGACGGCAATATCGTCTCGGTGATCGACGCGCGCGCCGCGCTGGAGCTGTATTGCGGCTATTGCGACGCGCTCGGGCTCGATCGCAGCAAGCTCATCGTGGTGGGCGCATAATGCGCGCGGTTGTGCTGCGTGATGCCACGCTGACGGTCGAGGAGCGACCGATGCCCGAGCCGGGTGCTGGCGATGTGCTGATCCAGACGCGCTATTGCGGCATTTGCGGCTCCGATCTCCACCTCGCCAAGCACGGTGCCGAGATTGCCAAGATCGGCGAGGAAATGGGCGCGCCGCCGCAGGATATGTCGCGCGGGCTGGTACTGGGGCATGAATTCATCGGCGAAATCGTTGGCTTTGGTGCGGATACCGCGCAGACGCTGAGTGTCGGGGACCGGGTCGTGTCGGTCCCGTTCCTGCTGCGCGATGGCGCGCCGGTATCGATCGGGGCCAGCCTCGACGTCGGCGGGGCCTATGCTGAGTATTTCCTCGCCTCCGAAGCGCTGCTGATGAAGGTGCCCGACAGCGTGCCCGATGAAGCGGCCGCGCTGGTCGAACCGCTGGCGATTGCGGTGCATGCCGTCGCCAAGTCGCCGGTATCGGGCGACTCCCATGCGACGATCATCATGGGCTGCGGGCCAATCGGCCTTGCCGTTGCCGCCGTGCTGAAGGCGCGCGGCGTTTCCACGATCATCGCCGCCGACTTCTCGCCCAAACGGCGCGATTTGGCCGTCGCGATGGGTGCGTCGCTGGTGCTCGATCCGCGTGAACGCCCGGCCTTTGCGGCTGCCGCCGAGGTCGCCCCCGGCAAGCCCGTCGCGGTGTTCGATTGCACGGGTGCGAAGGGCGTGCTCGCCCGGACGATCAAGGACGCACCGGCGGGCACGCACATCACCGTGGCAGGCATCGCGCCGGGCGAAGAGACCATCAGCCCGATGATCGCGATTGCCAAGGAAATCGGGCTACAATTCGTCGTCTATTACACGCCCGAGGAATTTGGCGAAGCGCTGACGATGATCGCCGAGGGCAAGCTCAACTGGCAACCGTTGGTGACCGGCAAGGTCAGCCTCGACGAAGTCGCCGCCGCTTTCGTGGCGCTCGAAGACCCCGAAAGCCACGCCAAGATCCTGATCGATCCGCGACGCCCGGCGACCGCATGACGCCTGAAACATTGACGCTCAACAACGGTCCGTTACGCTTTACGGCGTCTGCAATGGGCACCGGGCCACTGGTCATTCTGATCCACGGATTTCCCGACACGCGGGATACCTTCAATGCCCAACTGCCCGCACTGGCCGAGGCCGGGTTTCGCGCGGTCGCGGTGTCGCTCCGCGGCTACGAACCCTCGTCGCAACCCGCTGATGGCGACTACCGCGTGACCTCGTTCGCCGCCGATGTCATCGCCTGGATCGACGCGCTGGGTGAAACCACCGCGCATCTCGTCGGGCATGATTGGGGCGCGACGATCGCCTTTGCGGCGGCCGCCCTCGCGCCCGACCGGATCGCATCGCTGGCCGTTCTTGCCGTCCCCCACCCTGCCCGCTTTGCCGAGACTTATCTGACGGTCCCTGCCCAGCAGGCGCGCTCCGCCTATATCCTGGAGTTCATGTCGCCCGACGCAGATGCGATGATCGTGGCCGACAATTGCGCCTATCTCGAAACCCTGTGGCGCAAATGGTCGCCCGGCTGGTCCTTCGCGGAAGGTGATATCGGCCCGATGCGGCGCGCGATGCAGCAGCCCGGCGTCGCCACGGCAGCGCTCAGCTATTATCGGCAGGCGTTCGATGCCGTAAGCGATGCGGGCAAGGCGTCGCAAGCGCTGATGGCCGGTCCATTCGCGGTCCCGACGCTCGGATTGACCGGCGAGGAGGACGGCTGCATTGCCGCCGATGTGTTCGAAGCCTCAATGCGCGCGGCCGACTTCCCCGGCGGCCTGCGCGTTGAGCAAATGACGGGCGCAGGCCATTTTCTGCACCGCGAAGCGCCCGATCAGGTCAATGACCAGTTAATCCGCTGGATTCGCCGACACTAACGTGATCGCAGGCCTGATTGATCGGGCCGTTGAACCACGCCCGCCAACGAGCCAAGCCCGAGCGAGTCCCCGGTGTCGCGGCGCAGTCTGCCGCCGTGACACCGGGGTGGCGATCGCCCTCAATATTTCATCGTTACCGACAGGCCGATCCGCCGAGGATACACCGCCTGCTGCGCCGTTGGCGTCAACAGGATTGGACCCTGTTCGTTGGTGATATTGTCCGCGAAAATGTCAAATCTTAGCCTCTTGGTCTCCAGTCCGGCACGCAGCGTGAGGTTTTCGATCTGCCCGCCGAACAGCCCGCTCGCCAGATCCTGCTGGCGGTTGCGGAAGGAATAGGCACCGTAGAAATTGAGATTGAGATTTTCGGCAATCTTGCCCGAATAGGTCGCGCCGACCGAAAAGTTATTCTTCGGCACGCCCGGCAGTTGCGAACCGTTCCGTGCCGTCGGCGACACCGCCGTCAGCTGTGGATTGATGTTCTGGAACGTCGAACTGTTGAAATTTACGACCCCCTGCAAGGTCAGCCCACGCAGCGGCGTGCGCCAGTTCAGCCCGAGGTCAACACCATAGATCCGCGCGTTACCGCCATTGACGACCGAAGGGAGGCCGAAGGGCGTGTTGAACGGAATCTGGATGTTGGTCCAGTCGGTGTAATAGAAGGATCCGTCAAAGTAGAAGCCGGCGGGCAGTTTCAGCTTGGTACCGATTTCATAGGTCCACAAACTGTCCGGATTGATGATGACGCCCGTCGTAACGCCGCTTAACTGGCCCAGCTGCGCCTGAGCACCAGTCTGAATTGTGCCCGATCGAAAACCTCTGGCGACGTTGATATAGATGAGTGCTTGATCGCTGGGTTTGTACGTCAGGTTGAAGCGCGGGCTGAGCGCGTCGAAATTGCCCCGTCCGCTATCGACCCGGGTCACGCCTCCAAAGGTCGTCGGCCCAGACGCGGTGCGAACGTCGTTGAAATAACGAAGGCCGACCAGCGGAATCAGCTTGCCGTCAAACAGGCTGTAAGACGCTTCCCCGAAGAACGCGAAGCTCTCGGTCTTGAGGGGTGCGCCAACCACACCGAGGAACGGAATGGCCGGCCCCAGCCCGCGAATATTGACGTCGATGTCTGACCTGATTGTCGCATTGGTGTAGAGGCCGCCGACGATCCAGCTAAATGGGCTGCTACCCTGCGAAACAAGCCGAAGTTCCTGATTGAACGAACTGGTCGAAAAGGTGCTGTTGTTGCGGATGCCTACCGGCAGGATGACGCCTGGGGCGACCGGCAGGAGCGAATTGACCACACTGTCGATCCGCAGCTTGTGATCGATGTAAGAGGTGCCGCTTTCGAGCGATACCGTGCCAAGATCCCATTTGACCGACCCCGAATAGAAGGTCGCGACCGTGTCGACAAAGGGCGTGATTCCAAAAGGTTCCGCCACGCGCGGCGGATCGACCCGCAACAGGTTATTGCTGTAGTCCTGATGATTGTTGATGTGCCAGATCGACAGATTTACATCGAGATTGTCGGTCGGCTTGAGGAACAGTTTGCCGCGAATGTTCCAGCTTTCGATGCCGTTCAGATTGTTGCCGAGCGCGCCGTCGGCAAAGCCGCTCAGCCTTTCATAGCCGCCCGATACACCGAGCGCTGCCTTGTCGGTCGCCAGCGGGAAGTTGAACGCGGCGTCGCCGGCATAGTTGGTGCCGCCGCCATCGGTGAACGATACCTCGCCCTGGCCCTTCGCGGTAAATTTCGTGGTGTCCGGCTTGGTGGTAACCAGCCGGATCAGGCCGCCCATCGCGCCATTGCCATACAGTGTACCCTGCGGCCCACGCAGGATTTCGGTGCGCTCCAGGTTGATGAGGCGCGATGGCGGTGCCAGCTGGAGATTGGGGATGCTGAAGATAACGTCGTCGATGTAATAACCAACGGTCGCATCACCCACGGTGCCCGAACTGATACCGCGGATCTGAATCGTCTCGAAGCCTGGCGCGACCTTTGACACAATCGACGCACCGGGAATAAATTCCACTAGTTGCGTGAGGTCCTTGGTGCCGCGCCGTTCAAGCGTATCGCCGCTGATCGCCTGGATCGCGGCGGGCACATCAGACAGATTCTGCTCGCGCTTCTGTGCGGTGACAACGACGTCGGCCTCCTGGTCGGCAGCATTGGCCGCCGGCGCCTGCTCCGGCCCGGACTTTGCCGCGCCGGCTGCGGCTTGCTGCGCGACCGCCGGGGTGGCCAGCAGCGCAATCGCGCTGAGCCCGCCGAGCAGCGCGACGCGACGAACATTCGATCCGATCATATAATCCCCTCCAACGGCCATCAGCCCCGCCTTGACGCGGGGTCTCTTCAGGCAACGGTGCCTGAGCTATCATTGTACTAAACATATGTTCAGCGATTGGCAAGATTAAGCTGATCAATTGTTCGATGCTAACGCCCTGAAAAATCGCCGGGCCGCTTCTCCTGAAAAGCGGTGATCGCCTCGGCGAAATCTTTGGTTCGCGTCCCAAGCAGCCATTGGTCGGCGTCGGCATGCATGATCGATGCGCTCAGCGCGCCCGACAGCGCGTTGACGCTGCGCTTGATCATCTGCACCGCAATGGGCGGCAGCGCGGCATATTTTTGGGCCATCGTCAGCGCCGCAGCGTCGCGCGCATCTGTCGCGACGATCTCGTCGACAAAGCCCCATCCGCGCAGCGTTTCGGCATCGATCAAATCACCCGACATGACCAGCCTCTTCGCGCGCGCCGGCCCGACCAGTTCGACCGCGAGCGGCAAGGCGTTCCACATCAGGTTGATGCCCAGCTTTACCTCGCCATAGCCCATCCGCGTGGTGGTGGTCGCGATCCGGAAATCACACGCGCTGGCAATGCAGGTCGCTGCCCCAGTCGCGATGCCCTGCACCACACAGATCGTTGGCTGATGAATCTCCCGGATCGCCCGCATCAACCGCGCGCCCTGCTCGGCCGAGCGCCTGATCTGGACTGTAGGCTGCGGCACGCCGCCCATCGCCGAAATATCGGCCCCGACGCTAAAATGATCGCCTTCAGCACGGATGATGACCGCACGGATATCGGGTTCATCGCGAAATCCTTCGGCCAGCTTTTCCAATTGCCCCAGCGATGCCGAGGTCAGCGCGTTGCGCTTGGCAGGGCGATCGAGCGTGATCTTGGCGATCACCCCGTCGCGCTCGATGCGGAAATCGCCGTCGGGATTCGGATCGATGCTCATGCGGCCACCTGTTCTGCAAGACGCGCCTTCAGTGCTTGTTTGTCGACCTTCGAATTGGGCAACAGCGGCAGTTCGGCCGCGAAGCTGAACGTCTTGGGCAATTTGTAATTGGCGAGGCGCGGGCGGAGAAATTCCTTCAGCGCGTCTTCATCCAAGGTCGGGTCGCTGGTCGCGATAAAGGCATGACCAACCTCCTGGAATACGGCGTGCGGCACGGGCATCACGGCAGCCATATGCACCGCCGGATGCTCGGCGAGCGCCAGCTCGATCTCGACCGGGTAGATATTATAGCCACCCGATTTGTACATTTCCTTCAACCGCCCGACGAAGCTGTAATTGCCGTCCGCGCGTTCGACCCCGATGTCGCCGGTGCGCAGATAGCCATCGGCAGTAAACGCCTCCGCCGTCGCCTCGGGCCGGTTGAAATAGCCCGTCATGCAATAGGGGCCCTTGATCTGGATCTCGCCGCTTTCGCCGATATCGGCGGCGCTGCCGTCGGCGCGGGCGATCCGCAGGTCGGCAAAGGGCAAGGGCTTGCCGATCGTCTCGGCCATCACCGCCGTCGTTGCGTCGAAGTCCGATGCGGTGACGATCCCACAGGTTTCGGTCTGGCCATAAACGGTGGACATCGGAATGCCGAGTGCGGCAACCGGCTTCAACAACGCTTCCGCTGTCGCTCCACCACCGAACACGATCAGCTTGTAATTGCCAAGCCGCCGCAACCCTTGATCGGGCATCGCGGCGAACATCGCAAAGGCGGTCGGGCTGCCGACCATATAGGTGAGCTGCTCACGCTCGGCTAAAGTAGCGACGACCTCCAGATCGACGCGGTGGTGAAAAACAATTTTGCCGCCATAAGCGAACACGCTCATGCAGACATTATTGATCGCGCCGACATGGTTGGTTGGGGCGACGTTTAGGGTCGATTGCAGCCCATCCTGCATCCAGCTGAGATTGGCCAGCGCCGCCGCCATCACCGCGCGGTGCGACAACATCGCGCCCTTTGGCTTGCCCGTTGTGCCCGATGTATAGACGATGACAGCAATGTCTTCCGGGTCCACCGCCGCCCGCCGTGCAGCGAGATCGGCGTCGCTGACGCCGCGTCCGCGCTCGACAAAATCGGCAAAGGCAAGGGCCCGGCCGCAAGTTTCGCCCAGCGCCACGAAGGTAGCGACATTGGGCCCGAGCTGTTGCAATTCGTTGAGATAGTCACGCTCGTCATACCGATCGCGAGCAAACACCAGGCGCGGCGTCGCGTCGTCGAGCAGATAGGCATATTCCGGCCCCTGATAGCGCGGATTAAGTCCCATCCACACCGCCCCAATCGACGTCGTCGCAAGCATCGTCACCCAGAAATCGAGCGATGACGGCGCCAGCGTCGCCACCCGGTCACCCGGCCCGACGCCCTGCGCGATCAACGCCTTGGCGATGTCGTCGACCTGCCTGGCGAGCATTGCATAGCTAAGCCGGACATCGCCATCGACTACCGCCTCGGCCGTGCCGATGGCGGCAGCGTGGCTCGCTAGCAGGTCATGGATCCGGGTGCAGGCCATCTGGCGGGTGAATCGTGCTCTGCCCGCGCGCGCAATATCGGCGATCCGCATCATGTCTCCCCCAAACCGCTTCGCCTGACGCATAGGCGATTTTGGTTGGACTGAGCAAGTGTTCAGTTTTTTGGTTCGGGCCTTACCCCGCGATACACCAGATCGGCATAGGCGCGATGCCGACGGCGCCACAGCCCCCGATCAAAGCCAGACTTGCCGAGCACCCTTTCGACAAAGGGTTCGAGCAGCAACGTGCCCAGTTCCATATAAACGACCAATAGGGGCAGCCAGAGACGGTCCACATCAGCGCGCATATGGCCTTCGGCATCCATCCGGTCCATCGCCGTGCGCTGGACCTGATAGAAGCGCTCAAATAGCCCGCCCCCCCAATCGCTGCCTTCCAACAGCGCGCGGCGCATATAGGCTTTGGTCAAATCCCAATCATCGATGTGGCGCGCGATCCAGGCCTCGGTGCGGTCGGTCACGCTGTCGAGACCAGCGGGCTTTTCAACACCCTCATAGAGATTCTGCTCGAACAGGACCTCTTCAAATTGCGCAATGAAGTAGCGGTCGACCGCCTCGCGCAGCCCCTCCTTGGACCCAAAATGATGATTGATCAGGCCAACCGACACTTCTGCCGCCGTTGAAATGTCTCGGACGGTGACCCCGTCAAACCCTTTTTCCGCGAACAGTGACATTGCGACCTTGATGAGGCGCATTTTGCCTTTCGACAATTCGACGACGTTCGCGGTGCTTTCCTGTGCCATGCTACCCGTCTAGCAACAATCACCGACCTTGCGCAACGCTGAACAAATGTATAGCGCGTGCCAAACTTCTGGAGGGGATATCATGACCGACGTTGCGATCATTTCGACAGCACGCACCGCAATGGCCAAATCGGTGCGCGGCAGCTTCAACGACACCCACCCGATCATCCTGGCCGGGCACACGCTGCGCCACGCCATCGAGCGCGCCGGGGTTGATCCGGCCGAGGTCGAAGATGTTATTCTGGGTACTGGCATGCCCGAAGGCGCAACCGGCTTCAACATCGCCCGTAACGCCGCGATCAAGGCGGGTTGCCCGGTCACGACCAGCGGTGTGGTGATCAACCGCTATTGTTCATCGGGGCTCCAGTCGATCGCGATGGCAGCGTCGCGCATCCGCGATGAAGGCGTGCCGGTGATGGCAGCGGGCGGCGTCGAATCGATCTCGATGGTGCAGCTATCGGGCAAGATGAACATGCACGGCGCGACCGAAGCGGGCCTTGCCGCGAGCCATCCCGCACTTTGGATGAGTATGATTGAAACTGCCGAAATCGTCGCCGAGCGCTATGGCGTGAGCCGCGAGTCGCAGGACCAATATGCACTGGAAAGCCAACAGCGCACTGCCGCCGCGCAGGCCGCAGGCAAGTTCGACGACGAAATCGTGCCGTTGAAGGCGATCTGGAAGAAGGTCGACAAGGCGACCGGCCAGGTTAGCGAGGCCGAGGTGATTGTCGATCGCGACGAATGCAACCGCCCGGAAACAACCCTCGAAATGCTTGCCGGGCTGAAGCCGGTGCTGAAGAGCGGCATGACAATGGCCGAGGGCAAATATGTCACCGCCGGCAACGCCAGCCAGCAATCGGACGGATCAAGCACAGTCATCCTGATGGACGGCGATCTGGCCGCCAAGCGCGGCATCACCCCGATGGGCTGGTTCCGGGGCTTCGCCGCCGCTGGCTGCGAACCCGATGAAATGGGGATCGGCCCGATCTATGCTGTGCCGCGTCTGCTAGAGCGCCATGGCCTGAAGGTCAGCGACATTGGCCTGTGGGAACTGAACGAAGCGTTTGCCAGCCAGTGTCTGTACAGCCGCGACAAGCTCGGCATCGATCCCGCCATCTACAACGTCAATGGCGGCGCGATCTCGATCGGTCACCCTTATGGCATGACCGGCGCGCGCGGTGTCGGCCATGTCCTGATCGAGGGCAAACGGCGCGGCGTGAAATATGCCGTCGTCACCATGTGCGTCGGTGCAGGCATGGGCGCGGCGGGCCTGATCGAAATCGCCTGAACCAATGAGGGCGAGGGCTGGAGTGAACGGCGGGCCGCGACCAAGGCCCGCCGGTCAGTGCGCATTGCGCCCATAGCCTGCCCAAGGGGGTTGCCGCAAATCAAGCCGGAATTTGATTGAAGGGCACGCCCTTATCAGGTCGATGATCCTGCGGCAGGCCGAGAATCTTCTCCGCGATGGTGTTGAGCAACACTTCATCCGAGCCACCCGCGATGCGCAGCGCCGGGGCGCTGAGCCAGCTTGTCCCGAAATCCCTGTTGGCCGGTGCGTGACGATCATAAGCAAGGCTGGCACTACCCTGAAGGTCCATTGCCAGCTCCGACAGCTTTTGGCGGCTACGCACCGCGACAAGTTTTTGCAAGCTCCCCTCTGGCCCCGGCATCATCCCCGCCTGCATCATCAAAAAGGCACGTTTGCTGATCGAATCGAGCCCAGCGCGCATGGCGTGGTTGCGCGCAATCGCCGAACGGATGCGCCCATCCTCCAGCGCTGGGCGACCGTTATACGCGACCCGCTTCGCCAGTTTAACAAACTCGTCGAGGTGCGGACCAAAGCCCGCGCTGTCATTGGTGACATAGCGCTCGATCATCAGCGTCGCGAGCGCGAGGCCGAAGCCGCCACCGACTTCGCCCATGCGTTGATTGTCTTCCACACGGACATCATCAAAGAACACTTCGTTCACATGACCACCGTGGTCGGCGAGCTTGATCGGGCGAACCGTCACCCCCTTTGCGCCCATGTCGATCCAGAAATAGGTCAGACCCTTGTGCTTTTCGACGGTGGGATCGGTGCGCACCACGATCACCCCATAGTCGGAATATTGCGCCCAAGAGGTCCAGAGCTTCTGCCCGTTGATCTTCCAGCCATTGCCATCGGGCTCGGCGCGGGTGCGCAAGGCGGCCAGGTCCGAACCGCCCGACGGTTCGGAAAACAACTGGCACCAGATTTCCTCGCCGCGCAGCGCTTTGATGACCCGCTCCCTGACCCATGCGCGGTCCTCGCCATAGCGGATCAGGACCGGCACCGGCATGCCGAGCGAGATCCCGAAGAACACATTGGGCATGCCAAACTGTGCTTCCTCGGCATGAAAAACGGTCTTTTCGATATGGCTCAGCCCCTGCCCCCCGACATCGGTCGGCCAATCTATTCCGGCATAGCCAGCGTCGTGGCAGGCGGCCATATACTCGCGCCCAAGGGCAAGGTCCTCAGCCTCGGAATTGCCCCGGCGCGCTTCGCGACTGTATTTGGGAGCAACCGATTCCAGCCAGGCGCGGGCCTTCAGGCGATAGGCTTCGATCGTGTTCATGTCGATTCTCGCGAAAGTTGATCAACTAGGAGGTCTTCCCAGAAGAATAGATTGCCCTGCTCAACCGCCAGGCTGCGGGCACGGCGCATGTGCAAGTGGAGGCCCTGCTCCCAGGTCACCCCGATCCCACCGTGAATGTGCATGCAATCGCGGGCGCAGGTGTCATAAGCCTCGGTGGCCGATATCCGCGCGTCGGCGGCGGCGATCAGGAAATCATCCTGCCCTTCGCGTGCCGCTGCATGGATGCAATTGGCGCGCGCGATTTCGACCAGCCCGTACATCTCGGCGATGCGATGCTTGATCGACTGGAACGCCCCTATCGGCTGGCCGAAGGCCTTGCGGGACAGCGCGTAATCGCGGGCGATATGGAGCATTGCCTCGGCCCCGCCCACCTGCTCATGCGCCGTGACCACCGCCATGCGCGCGAGCATGTCGAGTG
Source organism: Sphingomonas sp. (assembly GCA_019744885.1). GTDB lineage: Bacteria > Pseudomonadota > Alphaproteobacteria > Sphingomonadales > Sphingomonadaceae > Sphingomonas. Next base: position 6,386 of record JAIETY010000056.1, on the reverse strand, counting down.
CAAGCGATCTCGCCGCCTCGCCCTCGGCAAGTACGGTTCCAGGCGTTCCGTTAAACATCAGATCGGCGTAAAGTCGGGAATTGTCATAGCTGGCGACCTCCCTGCGCTCGACAGTCGCCAGTTCCGCCAACACCAGCACCGGGCTGCTCTCTCGGTGCGCCCAAACCACCGCAAAGTCTGCCTTGAGGCCACCGGTCACCGCCGACTTGATGCCGTCGAGGCGGTCGCCTGCAAAACGCACCGCCGGCGCGGGCGGGAGCGGCGCGTTGCCTTCTGCCATGGCTATGGCGGCGATTGCCTCGCCCGATGCGAGCTTGGGAAGCCAAAACGTGTTACCTCCTGCCATCAGGGCGCAAGCGGCGCCATAGTTGCTGGTCAGGAACGGCGATCCAGCCGTCGCGGCACCGCAAGCTTGCGCGACGAGGCCTAGTTCGACCAGTCCCAGCCCTAGACCACCGAATTCCTCAGGGATCGCCATCGCGGTCCAACCCTGCGCCACCACCGTGTCCCAGAATAACTGATCATGGGCACCGGTTTGCTCCAACAGACCAAGCAAGCGCTCCTTACTGGTCCGCGCGTCCAGTATGCGGCGCGTTTCGGTCGCGATCGCCAGTTGATCGTCGTTGTGGATGATGGACATTCAACTCCCCCTTCAATTCACGTTTCGATCGGCACCTGCCCAATAGGGTGCCCGCAGATCGCGCTTCAGCACCTTGCCGGTGGCGGAAATCGGAAAGGGCGCGTCGCGAAATTCGACCGATTGCGGGCATTTGAAACCCGCGATCTTGGTCTTGCAGTGCGCGATCAGGTCATCGGCGGTGGCCTGCGCGCCGGGCTTTGGCCGGACGATGGCATGGACGCGCTCCCCCCATTTTTCGTCGGGTATGCCGATCACGGCGCATTCCAGCACGTCCGGGTGCATGCTGAGCGCACTTTCGGTTTCCGCCGAATAGACATTCTCCCCGCCGGAGATGATCATGTCCTTGGTCCGATCGACGATGAACAAATAGCCATCGGCGTCCATGAAACCTGCGTCACCCGACATGATCCAGCCATCCTTCAAAGTGGCGGCGGTTTCCTCGGGCCGGTTCCAATAGCCGAGCATGTTGCCCGAACTGCGGATGGCGATTTCGCCGACGATGCCCGGCGGCTGATCCTGCCCATCTTCATCGATAATGCGTATTTCGGCGAACAACGTCGGCTGACCGGCCGATTTCAGGCGAGCGGCATGGGGACCGTCCGGGTCATGGTCACTGGGGCCGAGCAGGGTGCACACGCCGCTGGCCTCGGTCTGGCCATAGCCCTGGGCGAAGCGCGCTTGCGGCAGCCGCGCGATCAGCCGACGCAGCGTCCCTTCGGGCATCGGCGCCGCGCCGTACAGCGCGTTTCTCAGGCTCGACAGGTCGGCACCCTCGGCCTTTGGGTGCGCGATCAGCATCCCCCACATCGCGGGGACCAGGCTCAGCGTGTCGATCCGGTCGCGCACGACGCAATCGATGATCGCGCCGGGATCAAAAGTCGGCTGCATGATCAGCGGCCGACCGGCAATCGCCGCCGCCACCGCCAGCTGCGCGCCCGCCAGATGGAACATCGGCAGCACGCACAGGATGGCGACGTCGCCCGCTGGTTCGTCATCGCCGAGCTGCCCTCCGAGCAGCGAGCAGACCAGGCCCGTATGGCAGAGCATCACGCCCTTGGGGTGCCCGGTGGTGCCGCCGGTGTAGAAGATGCCCGCCATATCCTCACCGCCGCCGCCAAGCGCCGACACCGGCTCCACGTCGCGACGCAGTGCCTTATAGCTGATCGCACTCAGTGCGGGATCGCCGTCACCGATATGGACGACATGCACGTCATCCTTGCCCGCCATCAGATCGGCAACGAGCGCGCTGAAGACGTCATCGACCACGATCACGCTGGGCTGACTATCGTTCAGCGCATAGTCGATCTCATCTTTCGACCAACGCGTGTTGAGCGGCACCGCAACCGCCTTCAGTCGCCAGATGGCGTACAGGCACTCGACATAGCGATCGCTGTTGAGCGCTACGATCGCAACGCGGTCCCCCGCCGCCACCCCCAACCGGCGAAGCCCGCCAGCCAATTCCTCCGTCGCCCTGTTGAGCTCGCGCCAGGTCTGCGCGCGACCTTCGCACCGGATCGCCTGCCGATCAGGAAACATTCGTGCCGCGCGACTGACAAACTGGGCAAGATGTATCTGGCTCATATTCGACTCCAATGAAGGTGAAGGGTTCAGATCACCGAGAGCAGCGCGTCCACGAAGCGATCGGGCATCGACAGAAATGGCGAGTGCGACGCATCGAGCGTGGCGGCATGCTGGCAGGGCTGTCGCGCGATCAGCCGATCCTGCATCTGGATCGACAGCGCGCGATCCTGAGCGCAGCGAATATAGGATCGCGGCACCGACTGGAAATTGGCACCCAACCGCACCTTGGTGAGGGACGGGCGCAGCGATTCAGGCACCAGACGCGGTCGCACCCAATCGAGATCAGTGTCGCTGCAATCACCATAATAAACGGGCTTCAGGCGATCAGCGTTGATCGTGACAACGCCTTTCAGCCAGGCGACACTGCTCGCACCGGGCAGGTCCGAATCCTTGTCCATCGTCGCAAGCGAGGCAAGGCTGTCGCCATCGGCTGGCAGGAAAGCGGAGACATAGACCAGCCGGTCGAACAGCTCAGGTGCCGATTCCGCCGCTGCCGAGATGACCGGGCCGCCCATCGAATGGCCAACCGCAATCACCCGCCCGCCGGTCTGCCGGGCATCATCGATGATCGCGTCGGCATAGGCCTTCAGCGTCCAGCGCCAGCCCGGCTTTCCGCGGTCCCCCCGTCCTGGCAGGTCGAGCGCAACAACGCGGTGCCCCGCTTGCCGCAGCAGCGGCACAACCCGGTCCCAGCACCAGCTGGCATGGCAGGCGCCATGAACCAGCATGATGGTTGCGGGCGCGGCTGTACTCATGGGCGCTCGTTCGAGAAGATCACGGTCGCGCAGGCCGACCAGAAACCGCCCCAGCCATGGACCAGCGACGTCTTCGCGCCCGGCACCTGCGCCGCCGCTTCCCCGCGCATCTGGCGTACCGCCTCCAACATGCACAGCATGCCGTACGCACCCGAATGGGCATAAGCGAGGCCACCGCCATTGGTGTTCATCGGGAGCTTGCCGCCGGGACGCGTATTGCCCTCTTCGATAAAGCGCCCGGATTCGCCGACCGGCACGAAGCCCAACCCCTCAAGCCCGAAGATCGGATTGAAGGCGAAGGCATCATAGATCATCAGATGATCGATATCGCCGTGAGTCACGCCCGCCGATTGGAAGGCATCGCGGCCCGACGTGCGGATCATATCGGGTTCCATCGGGTTGCGCGTACCCGCCGGGCTGCACCCGCCATTCTCCATCGCCGACCCCGACCCCAGCACATAGACCGGCTTGGTCGGGAAATCCTGCGCGCGCTCCGCCGACGTCACGATCATCGCCCCGCCCGCATCAGAGACGAGGCAGGTCATTGCGCGGCGGATTGGCCAGGCGATCATCGGCGAGGCGAGTACTTCTTCGACTGTCGTTGGTGTCTTCAGCTTGGCGCGCGGGTTTTGCGCCGCCCATTCGCGCTGCACCACCGGCACCATCGCGATCTGCGCCTCGGTCAAGCCGTGCGTCGTCATGTAGCGGACGAGCGGCTGCCCGAATAACGTCGCCGACAAATTGGCCCCGGCATAGGCAATGTCGAACTGCTGCTCGATCGATCCGGGCTGCCCCACATCATAAGCACAGGGACGCCGTCCATGGCTGCGCCCCGATTCGCCGTAGACGATCAGCACCGTCGAGCAATATCCCGCGTTGATCGCCGCAATGGCGCTGCGGAGGTGGTAGATCCAAGAGCAGCCGCCGATGCTGGTGCCATCAACCCAGCGGGGATAAATCCCCAATTGCTGCGCGACATTACCGACCGGGAGATGCCCGACCGTCAGCCCGTCGATATCCGATGCCTTTAGTCCCGCATCGTTGAGCGCGTTGACGGCACCATCGATCGCTAGCCCAATCGACGACAGGTGGGGCACCGTGCCGATGTCGGTAGATTCCGCCGCGCCGACAATCGCAAAGCTTCCGGGCTTGATCATCACGCGGTCTCCCCTGCTGGGTGGAAGCACAGCAATTTGGGCCCGTCGCCGAATTTGCGCCATGTCGCGGTCAGCGGCATGTCGATGAGGAGCGTCGTGGGCGATTGCTCGCAATCGACGACGGTTGACAACAGCCTAGGCCCCTCCTCAAGCGCGATCGTCGCCACCGATGTTGGCCCCGTTGTTTCCCACATTGGCCAGGGGCTGGTCGTGATGACATAGCTGTAGAGCGTTGCCCGGCCCGACATCTCCTCCCACACGACGTTGGGCGATGTGCAATGCGTGCAGACTGGCGCGGGGGGGGAAATAGCATTGGGCGCAATCGCCGCAGCGCTGGATCGCCAGCTTTCCTTCCGCGGCAGCATCCCAATAAGGCTGGGTCTCCGGCAATGGCGTTGGCATCAGGCTCATCTACGCTTCCTCTTTCCGTTTACCCGTCACGCCTGCGCGACCACGCCGCCATCAAGCACCAGATATGCCCCGCTCATGTACCGCGACGCGCGCGAGGCCAGATAGATGGCCGTGCCGCCAATATCATCGGGCTCGCCGATCCGCTTGACCGGCACGACCGCTTCCGCCCTTGCCCGTGTTTCGGGGTCCGCGAGCAGAAAATCGGTCATTTTGCTCGGGAAGAATCCCGGCGCGATGGCGTTGACCAGGATATGCTCAGGCGCCAACCGCGCCGACAGATGCTGGGTCAGTGCGAGCACGGCGGCTTTGCTGGTCGAATAGGAGAAATTGTCCATGTGCGAATAGCGCAGCGCATTGGCGGACGAGATATTGATGACTCGCGCCGGGCTTGCGGGGGTCGCGGCCGCGCGCAACTGTGGCAGCAGCGCCTGTGTGAGGAAGAACATCGCCTTGACGTTCAGGTCCATCACCTTGTCCCAGCCGCTTTCGGGAAAAGTCTCGATCGGCGCCCCCCAGGTTGCACCGGCATTGTTGATCAGGATATCGAGCTGCGCCTCATGCGCTGAGAAGCTCTCCGCCAGCGCGCGCACGCCATCCAGCGTCCCCAGATCGGCGACGATCGGAACGCAATGCCCGTCGACACTGGCGACCACCGCGGCCATTTCGTCGGCCTTGCGCGCCGCCAGATAGACGCGCGCACCGGCGTTGACGTAGGCCTGCGCGATCATCGCCCCGATGCCGCGCGATCCGCCGGTGATCAGCGCGGTCTCTCCCGCGATCGAAAACAGGTCGCTTGGCACGATTATCCGCTCCTTGGGCGAACGCCGCGTGATCGTCATCCGCCGGGACGGGCGCGATCACATTGACACCCTGCTCCACTGAACATATGTTCGGCGATAAATCAAGCAGGAGATTCCGGAGATATGGCGACCTATAATCGGGAGACGATCAAGACCATTATCGGCACCGAAGTCGGCGTGTCCGACTGGCTGACCATCACCCAGGATATGGTGAACCAGTTTGCGGCGCTGACCCGCGATCCGGTCGAAATCCACACCAATGTCGAATTGGCGAAACAGACACCGTTCGGCGGGACGATTGCCCATGGGCTGTTAACGCTGTCGCTGATCGGCGGCTTCTGCACCTCGGCCGAAGTGCTGATGGATGGGATCACCATGGGCCTGAACTATGGCTTCGACAAAGTGCGCTTCATCGTGCCGGTAAAGACCGGATCGCGGCTGCGCGGGCGGTTTTTCCTGCGATCGATGGAGGAGAAAAAGCCCGGCCAATGGGTATCGACCTTTGACGTGACGATCGAGATCGAAGGCGAGGACAAGCCAGCGCTTGTGGCCGAATGGCTGGGGATGCAGTTCGCAAATTGAGAAGGACGTCAGCCACGCTATTGAAGCGATGCGAAGTGATTTCTTCCGATCGGGCTAGGACCCCGGACAGATTGGGTCGGCGCGGTCCGCTGACGGATAGCGAGGATGAGCGTGATTTATTCCACCGTCGTCTTGAAAAATGATGGCCCCATTTTCAAGATAGTTCTCAATGTCCCTGAACGTCTGAATGCCCTCAGCGACCAGCTTTTGGAAGATCTGGGCGCGGCCCTTGATGAATGCGCCAGCTCACCCGAGATTCGGGTTCTGGCTTTGACCGGCGCAGGGCGTGGTTTCTGTGCGGGCGCTGATCTGAAGGCGCTTCAGCCCGCTCATGGATCAGATCAGGCCGACGCGCTGCGCCGCAGAATTTCGGATCAGTTCAATCCGATGATCAAAAAGCTGCTTGCGTTGCCGGTCCCAACAATTGCGGCGGTCAATGGCGTGGCAGCTGGTGGTGGAT
>JAIETY010000220.1 GCA_019744885.1 Sphingomonas sp. | reverse complement strand
TACGGATTCCAGCTGCGCGTCGGACAACACGCCGTCACCCAACAGGTGCTCGGGCAAGTGCGGGCGATAGGTTGGTTTCGGCGGCGCGACCGAGGCCATTGACGCAGATTGAACCAGCGGCGTCGGGTGCGGCAATGCGCCGGGAATGACGACCGATTGAAGTCCATATCGTTCATAGATGCTGTCACCGAGTTGCCCTTCGGGCGGAGACCAGTCAGCTGTCGAATAGCTGAGGTCAGGCGCATCGGCATCGACCAAGGGATTGATCGGGGCAGTCCGAGCAACCGCGCGGTTCACCGGCGATGGCGAAGAAGCGCAATGTAGTCCTGCACCGGGCAATGGGGCAATCGGTCCGCGCGGCGGCACCTGCGCTTCGACCCATTTGAGCAAGGTCGCGGTATCAGGAGCAGTCCCTGCACTCGGAACGAAAGTCGTGGGATCGGAAGCGGGCAGCTTGTCGATCACCGTCAATCGGGTGTCGATCGTTGTGCCGTGCTTGCGATAGACCTTGCCGTCGATTGCGGCGGTGAAGACCACACGTCCGGTCCCCTGCAACCGGATGAAAGCATCGCGCCATGCTGGAGCATCAGAACAACAGCCAGCGCCGGTAATGACCACCAGCCGGCCCCCATGCTCGAGGCGGGTAAGTGCGGAGGCGATGTGGCGAAGCGCGGCGTCCTTCATTGTCCGCTCAACATGCGCGACGGCCGAAAATGGCGGGTTCATGAGGATGACGCTCGGGCGTGCCGAAATGGGCATGCGATCATCAATCGACGCGGCGTCATGTCCGCTGACGGCCACGCCTGAAAACAAGTGCGACAGCAGAGCTGCCCTGCCTTCAGCGAGTTCATTCAGCACGAGTTGTGCACTGGCAAGTTCGGCCTGAATCGCCAACATGCCTGTGCCAGCAGAAGGTTCGAGCACAGTTTCGCCCGCGCCGATCGATGCCGCGATAGTGGCCACGAAGGAAAGGCCAGCGGGCGTCGAATATTGTTGCAAGGCCTGGCTGGTTTCAGTGCGCCGGGTGTGGGTCGGCATGAGAGCCGATACCCGTTCAATCAGCGCAAGGGAGCGAGATCGGGCGCCACTGCGCGCCAAGATTGCCGGGCCAAAACGGCGCAGGAAAAGGATCTGTGCAACCTCACAGGCATCGTATGCGCTCTTCCAATCCCATGCACCTTCAGCGTCGGTGCCGCCAAAGGCAACTGACATCGCATCGCGCAAATGTGCGGATTCAACGGGCCGCCCGATTTCGAGCAGGGGTAGAAGCGAGGTTGCTGCGTTCAGCAGCGCACGCGCACGCTCATCAAAAGCGCAATGCGGGGCGAGCGGCGCAGCGCCAAGCGCTGCGTCCGTAATGATATGGGCCATTAGTGGGGTCTCCGGGAGAGCAGGAAGGGCGGATCACGCCCGGACGCTCTCTCTCAACCCGGGCGGTTCGCCCGCTCCCGGCGAGGCTCTGCCTCGGTGCTTGAGCCTGCGGTGCTGGAATCGCAGACGCTGCCAGACGATGCATCGCGTAATCAATCGCCGCCGAACGCCGTGACATCCCAACTGATCTTTCCGCCCTCAAGCCGGTGCCAAAAGCACTTATCTGAAATCAAGAATACAACTGTAAAGCTCGAGGAAGCGGCAAGGCTGCACCTACGAGACGGCGGTCAGTATTTCGGCGGCCCGAAAACTTCGCAATGCGAGCTTGGTCCAATGCCAGCGGTTGAACGAATTGAGGAAAAGGCTATCGTTGGCCTAGGCTGATGATGGCTAAGTTGGTGGCGCTATCGAGCGACTTATTTGATTTTCAGGGGGTAGCGTGCGCACCGAAATTGAACATATGCGAGAAGCGCTAGCCTCTTATATCGAAGCGACCTACCATCTTTCGAATCCCAAGGTCGTCAACCTCAGGCGAAATCTCCTAACTCAGGGTGGGGTTGCCCAAACACCTTTTATAGAGAGTACGCCTGCTTATGTTGGCGACCGCAAATTCGCGACGCTAGCGATCGATCCTGCTGTGCGGGCGTTTCTGAGCAGCATGGCGTCGCGGGAGTCCGAGCAACTCCTGTTCGATCCGCCCTATGAACATCAGGCGCGAGCACTCGAACTCGCCGCGAAGGCCGACGCGGGTGGTACGGGCATCGTCGTCACGACTGGCACAGGGTCGGGCAAAACAGAGAGCTTTCTCCTGCCTGTGCTTGCGCGTCTAGCGGATGAAGCCACGCACAGACCAGAGCATTTCTCGACGCGCGCGGTACGGGCGCTGCTGCTGTATCCGATGAATGCGCTGGTCAACGACCAGCTAGGCCGGTTGCGCACACTGTTTGGCGCGAGCGCGGTACGCAAATGGTTCACTTCTGCAGCCAACCGACCCGCCAAGTTCGGCCGTTATACTGGTCGCACGCTCTATCCGGGCATTCGGGACGGCGACCGCGATCAGAAACGACTGAAGACGCTCGAATATTATCTCAAAATCGAAGACGGCGCGCGGGCCGGTAACGTCAAAGATCAGGCGCTCTTGCATATCTTGCGGGAGAAGGGTCGCTGGCCCGGCAAGCCGGACAGCTTCCTTGGTGCCTTTGATGGTCTGCGGAATTGGTACGGGAAGCCCGGCGCGCATTGGGTGGACCCGAATGGTGATCCTCTACGCGCGATCGAGCGAATCGAAGATCCCGAATTGCTCACCCGCCACGAGATCCAGGCAGCGTGTCCAGACCTTCTCATCACAAACTATTCAATGCTCGAGTATATGCTGTTGCGCCCTATCGAACGCGACATCTTCGCCGATACCCGCGCCTATTTTGAGGCGAACCCGCAAGAGACCTTCTTCCTGATCCTAGACGAGGCACATCTATACCGGGGTGCGAACGGCACCGAAGTCGCCTATCTGATCCGTCGGCTCCTCGACAGGCTCGGCCTTCCCGTTTCGCGCGTGACCTTCATCGCTACCAGTGCCTCTTTCTCGAATAGCAGCGCAGCAGCCAAGTTTGTCGCGCGGCTTTCGGGCCTAGAGCCCGACGCGATCACCACGCTGACCGGCGATAAGCGTGCGTTCGAGCCGTCGGCAGAAGGCTCTTCCGACTTGGCAGGCGCGCTGGCTGCAGTGCCGCTCAACATGCTGCAATCCTCGTCGCCACGCGACCGTTCCGCAGTCCTGAGACCGCTCGCAAAATTAGCTCAATCGCAGATCGGCGCGCCGGTCATGCTCAAACGTACCGATGGCGCGAGCCAGGATATCGTCGCCACCGTCCATGGTCTCGACGGTCGCGGCGAGGCGATCGAGGAAGAGGTGCTGCTGGCCGCCGGTGGGAGCGCTGAGACCGAGCAAGCCTTTCTGGTCGTCGACGATGTGCGGTGCTCGGAAGGTGGAGCGTCGTTTACCCGTCGTTATGAACTCGGGACCGCGACTGCGGAATCGTGCGCATGGAAGGAAGACGATCTGCCGGCAGCGCTTGCCGAATTGCTGGGCGATTTGCCGGTGCTCGGCCGCCTGCGCAACGTCACCTCCGGAGCTCAGTCGCAAAACGACCCTGTCGTCTCGCCGGGCGCAGCCTGGGCGCTGACGGCGCTTCCGTCTGCTCTTTTTCCCAATGCCGATTCCGAGTCCGGCGCGGCGGCGGTCGATGCGCTGCTCGAACTCGCCTCGCTCGCCCGACCAAATCCGAGCGCACCGCCGCTACTTCCGGCGCGCGTCCATATGCTATTTCGCGGGCTTCCTGGCTTGTGGGCCTGCGCGAATCCGGACTGCAGCAAGATCGCCGAAGACGAACGCGGGGGCCCGACCGGCGCGCTATATGCCGAGGCGCGCCAGAACTGCGATTGCGGCGCTCAGGTCTATGAACTGCACAGTTGCCGTGACTGCGGACTGTCGGTCGCACGCGCCAACGTCGGTGCACCGACCGGGGTCGAGCATCTGTGGCAGGACAATGGTCGTGCCTATGCCGGCGATACCGGCGTCATCGAGCCAATTCACGTCTGTCTCGAGGATCCGCTACCGCAAAAACCTAATATGATCCGTCCGGCCTTCCTCGATCTCAAATCCGGGCGGATCGGCGGTGGCGGCGGCTTGAGCCGGGAGGTTTGGCTACCGCCTTTGATGGGCACCAAATTGTTCGAGAAATGCCCACGCTGTGAAGCATCGTGTGCCGATACCTCGCCAGGAGGAATTTCCGACCTGCAGACGAAAGGCGAGCAGCCGTTCAAGGAACTGATTTCGGTCCAAGTGCTTGAGCAGCCGCCTCGCCCCGAAAGCACCGCGCCGCTACAAGGCCGCAAGGCCTTGGTCTTTTCTGATGGGCGGCAGACCGCGTCGCGGCTCGCTGGGGAAATGAAGACCTTCTCGTTCCGCGACAGCCTTCGCCCCTTGCTGCTGACGGGCATGCAGGCGCTGCACTCACCCGTGTTCACTCCATCGCTGAACGACGCGCCGCTGGCGATTTCACTGGGCGCGGCAAAGTTCGGAGTACGACTGCGTCCGTCGGGCGACGATGAAGGTGCGATGGATCATGCCGGCAGGCGCGCTAACAATCTCGTCTCAAATCCGGATGCCGAGGCTGAAGATTTTCGCTCGCTGACCGCGCAGACCTCCGATCGGACACCGCTTTCGGTTTTCCAGAGCATCTACGCAGTGCTGCAGGACGACCATACCGGGCTGTTTCCGCTCGCTCTGGCGATGCTGCGTCCCAAACTTACCAAGACCGAGGAAAAGCAACTCAAGGAAGCACTCGTCCTGCCCGCCATCTCAGGTCTCGATGAAGACGCTGCGCGCACTGCCCTCGTCGAACTGTGGTTGTGGCAGGCAATGCGCAAACACGCGATCAAGCTGCAAAGCAGCTTTCAGAACATCGAGGGTGCCAAGGGCTCCTCGGGGATCCGGCGATGGAACGGTCGGTTCAGTCAGGTCATTGCCAAGCAACTGGGCGATCGCGGGCTCAAGGCTTGGATCAAGGGTGACTATGCTAGCGTCTGCGAGCCCGCGCTGCGGTCCGTATTCTCCGATGGTGAGCCGGGCGATTATTTTCTGCTGGCAAGCAAAGTCGCGCTTGATCCCGGCGGGACATCCGAGTGGCTCCGGTGCGAGCGGTGCACCAGCGTGTCTCCGCGCAACGCGCTGCTCGGAGATCACTGCGGCTATTGCGGCGGTACCGCTAAAATGATCGATCCCGCGCAGGACGCGGTGTTTCGTAGCCGCAAGAGCTTCTACCGTCGTCTGTGGGAGCGGCTCAGCGATCCCGACGATGCATATGCGCCGCACCAACTTATCGCCGAGGAGCATTCGGCGGCGCTTAACGACAGCGGTCTGGCCAATGCGATGTCGCGCAACGAAGCTTATGAATTGCGCTTCCAAGATGTCCCGATCGAGCAAGACGGCCAGATCGGCTCGCCGATCGATATCCTAAGCTGCACGACGACGATGGAAGTCGGCATTGATATCGGCGGCCTGACGGCTGTCGCGCTTCGCAACGTGCCGCCGGGACGGGCCAATTACCAGCAGCGCGCGGGGCGCGCCGGCCGCCGCGGCGCTGGCCTGTCCACGGTGGTGATGTTCTGCGGCGCAGACAGTCACGACCAGAGCTTCTTTCGCGATCCGGCACCCATCGTTGCCGGTCCCGCGCCAGATCCGATCCTAAATCTCGACAATCCCGTGATCGCAAGGCGGCAAGCGTTCGCTTATTTGATCGGCCGGTTCCAGCAGGACCGGATCGATACCGTGGGCGGCTCCGCAGACGTCTTCTCATCGCTCGGCAGTGTGGCCGATTTTCTGAGCGGCGCCGACGATGTCTTCTCGCTCAAGGGTTTGACGCAATGGATCAAGGACAATCGCGACGAGCTTCACTTCGACCTCGAGCGACTGTTCACTGAATCGTGCCCGGCGCTCAATGCGGACGACCTGCTCGATACCATGCCGGCCGTCCTCGCGGCGCATCTGATTGTGCCCAGCGAAAGCGCACCACCGCCACCGGCGCCAGCCAAGGCGGACGATCTCGATGATGACGATATCGAAGACGAGGAGATGGAGGATACCGCCGATGACGACCATGCAGTTGCCGACAATGGCAAACTGCTCGACCGGCTGTTCGACGCTGGCTTGCTTCCCAAATATGCCTTTCCGACTGACGTCGCGACGTTCAGTGTCTTCGAGGAGACAACGGACCCTTGGAACCCCAAGCGCCGCTATTCTCCGCAACAAGGGCTCAACGCGGCGCTCAGCCAATATGCGCCCGGACACGAAGTCTGGGTGGATGGCAAACGCTACCTCTCGCTCGGTCTCTATTCCGAGCGCGATGACGAGCGGATCAGTGCCTATAAGGCGCGGCGGCTCTACTATCAGTGCCAACTCTGCAACTATGCGGACCTCAAGGAACTAAAGGACGGCTATCCCGAGCAGACCCGTGACTGCCCGGCGTGCAATGGCCGCGCGACTCTGGGTCCTGCTCGGCGCTGGATCAGGCCCACCGGCTTCTCACATCCGCCAACGATCACAGCGCTGCCGCCCGATTTCGACGCGGGCACGCGCACGCGCCCGACCCGCGCCACACTCGATTCGCTGCAATTTCCCGACGCCGCGCGCATTGGCGGTGAAAGCTGGCCGATCGGCACGCGCTGGGATGGCTGGGGCGACACCAAGACGCTGGTCGTCACCAACCGAGGATCGCTCGACGCGACCAATTATGCCTTCAATTACTGCGGCAAGTGTGGGCGCATCGAACCGGGTGACTTCGATCCGGCGATGCGCCGGTTGCGTTCCGGCCAGACCCATCCAAGGCCCCGGCCCAATCGGCCGAAGGAGCAAGAGGAATGCGACGGCACCTTCACCAAGATCGTACTGGGCAACGAGTTTGACACCGACGTCGTGGTGTTACGGCTGGGCTTGCCGCGCGACTGGTCGCTCGACCCCGATCGCGCGGCAACCACCATCGCGGCACGCTCGGCGGTTGAGGCGTTGCGCCGGGCGGCATGCGCGATGGAAGATCTTGAGCCCAACGATATCGACGGAGATTTCCGCTTCGCGCCGAGAAGCGCCGATCATCAGTTCATCGATCTGTATCTCTATGACCAGGCGGCAGGCGGCGCCGGATTTGTGAAGGCAGCCGCGCGTGATCCGAATAAACTCGTCGATGCGGCGCTGGCGTTGCTCGACGGCTGCGACTGCGACGACAGTTGCTACCAGTGCCTGCGCTCGTACAAGAACCGTTACGATCACGCGCTGTTCGACCGGCGGATCGGCGCCGACCTGCTTCGTGCCTGCTTTAAGGGCGCTACGTTAGCAATTGAACCTAGCCGGGAGAATTATGCGCTTGATCGGCTGGCAGCCGACCTAGATGAAAGCGGTGCTGCGACCAAACGGCTGGATGGAGGTCTTATCGACCCACAAGGAAAGGTCATCTGCCTCGCTCATCCTTTTGTCGAGAATCGGCCCTGCTCGCCGCGGGCGCGCGCACTGATCAAGGACAAGGACGCTGTGGCGATCGATATCCTTCTCGTCTTGCGCGCGCTTCCGATTGCATCGAGCGAAGCGCTGTCAGTTCCGAATGTGGATGTGAACGCGAGCCTCAAGCTCGACGCCGATGGCGTTCCGGAGTTGAGCGCCGCGCAGATCGTGGCCGGCGAGACTACGGCCGACGCACAAGCGCCCCGCTATGCAGTCGCCGAGGCTGAGGCCGGCGATTTCCTATTCAAGCTCGACGCCAATACATTGTCGGGCAAGGCCGACGTCGCCAAGGGGACGATGTGCCTGTTCCGGCCTTTTGTCGGGGAGCCGACTAAGACCGACATTTATTTAATCCGACGCAGCGACGGGGAGGCGTTCGGCGCGACGCGTGCGAGTTGGACGGTCGGCATGCTACAGGCGCTCGAAAAGGACCAGACGCGTGTCCGTTACCGGGCGGCGTCGCATCATATGGAATGTTCGAGCCAATTGGTGCAGCCCTCCAGCGCACTGGTCGCCGTCGCCCAATTCATCAAGGCGGTGCATTGATGGCGCAGTTCATTCCCTCGATCGACCCGGAGACGATGGAGTTCGGTTCCGAGGCCGACTTTGCGCGGGCAATGCAGAAGCAGTTGGGGGAAGGGTTTCTGGTGATGCATTCACTGCCCTGGGTCTTCCCCGCACGCGATGATATCGACGCGCCGTCCCGCGAGGGCGAGGCGGACTTCCTAATACTGCACCGGCAATTTGGGTTGCTCATCATCGAAGTGAAGGGCGGCGAGATCACGCTAAAAGGCCGGACTTGGTATCGCCACATCAAGGCTGGCCTAAAGGAAATCAAGGACCCGGTTCGCCAGGCGCGGCGCAGCTTGTGGGCCTTGAAGAAGCGCATCGAGCTTGTCTGCGGAAAGGCGGTCGCCGATCAGACGATCATCTCGGTAGCGGTCGCCTTCCCGCATTGCCTGTTCAAGGATAATCCACCGAGCGACCTGCCGGCAGATGCCATCTTGACGATGGACGATCTAGCACAAGTAGAGACGGCGATTTTGCGCGCCTACAAGGCTGGCGGTGGCGGCAAGCGCGAACTGTCGCCCCAGGAGTTCGATGCGGTGCGCCGCGCGCTTGCGCCCGAGTTTCGCGTCTATGAGCCGTTGCGCGTCAGTGTAGATGCTGCTGGCGAGACGCTCGCCCGCCTGACTCGTCAGCAATTGCAGGTGCTGCGTGGCTTCGACGCCAATGCTCGGGCGATTATCGAGGGGGTTGCAGGTTCGGGCAAGACGCTGCTCGCGATGCAGCGCGCACGCTCGTTGGCGACGACGCACAAGGCGGTCCTGTTCACCTGCTTCAACGCAGAGTTGGCCAAATGGATACGCGAGGAAATGGCCGCCGATCTTGCCGAGAATGGCGGCAAGATCACGGTACAGAACTTCCACCGACTGGCATCGGACTTGTGCAAAGCGGCGGAAGTCGACTTCACTGTCAACCAGCAGGACGCCGCGCGCTGGTGGGATGAGAAGGCGCCCGACCTGCTCGCCGAAGCCGCGCTCGACCTGTATGGCGGCGATCCGCCTTTCGACGCGATGATCGTTGACGAAGCGCAGGACTTCTCCCCGTCTTGGTGGGACGCGCTCGAATATCTGTGCAACCGCAAGAGCGTAGTGTGGGCTTTTCTCGATAAAGCGCAGAGCCTGCGCCGCGATCCCGTCGATCCACCGCTCGAAGGCGCATTCCGCTTCGCGCTTGATGTCAATTGCCGCAATACGAGGCGGATTGTCGCCTGCGCCAATGCCGCGACCGACGTCGCCAGCGCGCCGTTCGAACTGGCGCCGCTCGGGCGACCGCCCAAGCTGATCGTACCGCAGACGCCGACCGCGATCAGCGGCCTTGTGCAGAACGAAGTTCGCTCACTGCTCAAAGACCACCGGCTCGAACCGCGACAGATCGCGATCCTCGGTCCGGCAAGCAAAGCGAAGGGGCCGCTGGCAACCGTCAGCGCGATCGACGGTGTACCGCTCATCGACGACGCGTCGCAGTGGCGCGACGGAAAAGGGATTTTGTGCAGCACTGCGCGCAGTTTCAAAGGGCTTGAGGCGGACGTAGTGATTCTGTGCGACTTTTCCGGCTTGGGCAGCCTGTTCACCGTCAGTGATCTCTATGTTGCGCTGACGCGTGCGCGGTCGCATCTCGTCATCGTCGCGCATGACCGGGCGGCCAAGGAGACCCTTGATGTGGCACTTGCGGCTGCGGTCGCGACTGGAGCCGAAGAATGACAATGGTGGACGCCTGGAGCGAGGCGATTGTATACACGGCGGACGAGACAGGCTCGCCATCGCTTCCCGTGGTCGTCGAGCACATTCGCATCGCCATATTCGAAGCGGGTTTTGTCAGTCGCGGGCGGATCACCAGTGGTCTGAAGGAAGCGTATCGTCCGTTCGATCTGGACGAGGTCGCGATCCGCGATAAAATCGACGCGGCGATCGATCTGATGTTGCTAAGCGGCGACATTGAAGAATATGCGACGAGTGCGGGTCGCGGCTATGCCGGAACTCCGCCCAGGCTAATCGATTGGGCTGGCGAGCGTGTCACCTTGTTAGGTTCAAGCGGTCTGGGGGCAGGTGCAGTCCGCCAGTTTGCCGCAGAAACTTCGCCGGATGATGGCGTCACGATCATGCTAGACGATGAACTCGGTCGCCCTGAATGGCGCAACGCGCTGGTTGAACTCGGTGGGGCTGATGCGCCCGGTAGCGATGCTCGCACACTATTTGCATTCTCGCAGGCGCTGGCAGCGAGCGGGGAACGCTATTCGCTCGACGAGCCGAACGCAGTTGCAGTTGTTAGTGGCCGCTCAGAGTTTTTCGGGCGCGCGGAGCCAGCACCCTCGGGACGCTGGGGCCGGGTTGAAGCGGAAGGTTTCTATCCGGCTGCGATCAGAACGGGTTATACACTCAAGAACGTCGTACTTCACGTCGCCGGCAAGCAGACGGCGCTCTGGCAACCTCCGTCGCGCGATATCTGGCGATGGATTGTTGTTGGCCAGACGCTGACGCAGGGAGACCCAGTGCTGCGCTATGATCAGGCGAGTGGGGTTCTCGACTTCCTGACACCGCCACCGCGCCAAGCAGAGCGCGCAGCGCTGATCACCGGCGAGCAACTCAAGCCTTGGTCCTGGAGGCTCGACACCAACGCTTATTCCGTCATTGCCAAGCTCATGGGGTCTCCGCGCTAGGGGCTTTCGGAATCAGCCAGAAAAACCGTGGCGGTTTCAGCTTGGCGACCTCGCCAAGCGCGACCTCGAGCCCTTCGATTCTGGCAAGCCTCGCAAGCCATGCCTTCTCGGATAGTGCCAGCATCAATTCCGCACCGCGGACGGTTGCCCGATTGAACTCAAGCTTGGAATCGAGTGCTGTCGCTGCCTTAATCTCGGCCCGGGCAGCGGCGATGAGATTGTCGGCATCCGCTTGGGCGGCAAACAAGCGAGCCGGTGCTGTCCGACGGACTGCAAGCTGCGCGCGGCTGAGACATTCACCCCCCATGACCGTCAAGTGGCGCATCGCCGCGTTCCGCGCGGCGCGCTGGCGTGCCTCGGACAACGTCGTGCGGCGACGCGCGAGTTGGCGCGAACCAACGCCATCGAACACCGCGGTCTCGGCCTCGGCCGCCACCAATTCCTCACCATCTTCGACAAATGTCGCAAACATCAATTCGGGCGGGCTCAGGTCGACCATCCAGCGGCGATCGGCTTGGAACTGCGCGAGCGCGATCCGCGCCATAGAAGCGCGCGCATCCTGTTCCGCTTTCGATGCAGACGTGTCACCAATTTCCAACATTGCGTCGGGGTCGAAGACAAGAGCGTCACGCAAGTCGACTTCGCTAACCGCGACAAGCAGCCTGCGATTGGCCCAACGCAACATCGGATGATCGTCAGGATATTCGACAATAAATTCAGTGCTGAGGTCAGCCGCAGGTGCTTGCTTTTCGAAAGCGGTGATGGCGCCGTCATGAATGCCGCAGCCATGGTCGAAGAAGTTGAGGCGACGCTTAGCATCGTCACTTTGGACGACATTCGTACGCGGCGGGCACTCGATCGCAGCGCGGCGAACTATGAAGGCCTGACGATACCAACTGCTGCGGGTATCGATGTCAGGGATGATTAGATCGTTGGCGTCGGGCTTGGACTTGTACCACATCGTCTTGAAGCGCTGGTCACCATCCTGCCCGCTGCGAACATCGAGAAAATCTTCCCGCGCCAGCTTGATCATCATTTCGGCGGCGCGCTCGCGCATGAGATACCAGTTCCAGTCAAAGCCTTTGACTGGTTCGAGTGGTCCTGCGTACTGCCGACTGCGGAACCTTTTGTCGCACCGCGTCGCCAACGCGGTGCGCGGGGTCGGAGGCAGAGTGGTTGCTTCCAGCCACGCGTCATAGGCTTCGCCGAGCGTTCGGGCCTGCTTGGCAGCGTCGCCCCATGTTGCGCCGGTTACACCAT
Organism: Sphingomonas sp.; assembly: GCA_019744885.1. Lineage (GTDB taxonomy): Bacteria > Pseudomonadota > Alphaproteobacteria > Sphingomonadales > Sphingomonadaceae > Sphingomonas. The sequence goes on along the minus strand of JAIETY010000220.1, from coordinate 9,291 downwards.
TGGCCGCGCTGGCGATCGCGTCGCTGATCGCCTTCCACTCTGATTCGTCGAAAACCTCGCTGCGCAGGAAGACACCTGTTCCCTCGAGAACAGTAAGGATGCTGTTCTCGATCGAATTTTCGACGACGATCGGGGTGATGGCGATCCGGCGATTGGCTGGTAGCCCTTTGGTGCCAAGCCGGTCGATGCGGCCGATCCATTGTTGGATATCGGGCGGAGACCAAGGCAGCGCAAAGAAGATTATCTCGTCAGCGAATTGTAAGTTGTGGCCTTCACGTGCGGCGTCGGCGGCGACGAGGATCTTGGCTTCGCCGCTGATGAAATCGTCCAGCGCTTCCTTGAGCAGCGCAACCTGCACTTCGAGTTCTTCGGCGGCACCAACCGTTCGACGTTTCCGCGCCACCTGCATGTCGGTCAGTTTCTCAATCGCGTCGCGTAGGTAATCGGTAGTGGGATTGTCCTCGGCGACGACAACGGCGCGACCGCTCGGATTCTTCGCGTGGAAAATTCGCAGATGATCGATCAACGCGTCGAGTTTAGCATCGCCCGGCTCGTCACGCAGGCACGTGTCAATCTGCCGCCACGCAACCTGAAGGTCGGGAGTCGTGCGCCGTAGCGTGCTCAGGCGTTCGCGTAGCGATTGCGGGCTGCGTCCCGCGACCTGGAGCAACGCTTCGCGGCGGATATCCAAATTCGAGCTTCGTGCAGCGTCGAGATAGGCTCGCGTAGCACGCGCGCGATGGACATCGCCGTCGGTCGGAGCAAGCTTGATCGGCTGGTAATTTCGCTTGGGCAGGGCATCCGGATAGTCGGTGCGCGCCGTGCGGATGAGCCGCCGGTATAGACCGAACGCTTCTTCAACCGCGCGGCGCCTGCCTGCGTCTTGAAGCTCGCCGCCCCACTGGTCGCATGCGTGCGTCTCGCGCTCTGCCAGTATCTGGAGTATGTCACGGTCTTCGGCGCGGGAAATGCGATCAGCCTCTGGCTCTAGCAGTGCCATTAGTTCGCGACGCGTGCGCGCTTGGTGAAGAGCTGGGGTCGCTGTCAGAGCGATGACATTGGGGATGGTACGTGCAGCAAGGATCAGGTCTTCTCGGACCTGGACCTGCAACTTGGTGAATTCGTCTACCAGCAGGAGGTCGATGCGGTCGGCGACAATACGGCCACCGGCGAGCAATCGGCTCGGCCGAACCAGCCGCATCACCAGATTGCCATGGACGCCCCCTTCGTCCCCGCTCTCAAGCGCGAGGATGTGACCACGGCACAGCAACTCCTCTTCCCATTGCGACACCAGATCATCAGGCACTACGAGCGCCGCCGTCAGCGGGCGCGGGCTTTGCGCGGCGAGCGCGCGCATGACCATTATCGCCTGAATGGTCTTCCCGAGGCCGACTTCGTCGGCGAGAAGCCAACGACAAGCGGTTCCCGTCACCATACGATGCACGCTGTCAATCTGGTGCGTATAGGCAAATGCGCCGACACCCAGCGCGCCGAGCAGCGCCTGATCGCGGTCGAGGCGCCGCGCAGCAGCGTGGATACCAAGCAGCACCCGGTGGAAGTCGCTCATACCGACACCCCCGCAACGCTAGGACCTAATCGGAGCGCAGCGTAGCGAGTGGCGCGCGACACGAAAGGATCATTGGCGAGAACATGGACGGCGGCCTCGACGTCGTCGCAAGCAGCGGGCGACAACCAAAGCTGCAGCGCGCCAGCGGCCGTTTCAGGCGAGAGTTGGCCGCGCGGCAAGGCGTAATTGCGGGTCCAAGCCGCGAGATCCTCAGCCAGTTCGGCGATGCTAAGGTCGGCGTAGCTGCGCTTGGCGAGTAGCCTTCCGCCTTCGGTCGGTGCCAATTGTCGGACCAGCGCGGGACGACGAATCGCACGCAGCGCTTCCTCGGCTGCGCTCTCCCAATCCTCAGGCGGTGCACCAAAATCAAAGTCATTCTCGACATCGAGAAGCGCCCCTGCAGCGTGCAGTTCAACGATCGCTTCCGAAAATGCCTCGTTCAGTGCGTCGTCCATCGCGCCGTCTGCGGGCACAGTGCTGGCGATGGGCCAATCGGGGTCAAGGGAACGCGCGTGCTGCACAAACGCCCGCGCGAACAGCGCGGCCTCGTCAGGGCTGGCCTCGGCTGGAACGGTTGCTAGGCCGCGCGCGACTGCAATGTGCCAGAGCGAGGCGTGCGGATCGGTCGGGCTGTCCTTACTGCCCTGCTCCGCAAGGGACCAGGCGCGGCCGCATAGATCGATCACCAATGGATCTTCGAAATGGAGAACGACGCGCCCCTTGGCGCCGATTGCTGGTAGCGTCGTGCACCGCGCCCGCGCCCAGGAGATGCGGGCACGTGCGATATCGCAGACTCCCTTACCATGGTCGAACATCCGACGCGAACCGACGTCGGAGCCAAATTGCGCGGTGAAATCACCGTAGTCGAAAATGTTGGAGCTCAAGACCTGCAATGGGTCGGCGATACGGCCGTCTGAGAGTAACAAGCCATAGGCCTTGGCACCTCGGCTTGGCTGGACGATGGCATCGGATGCGACGAACCGATGCGGTGCCTGGGCGCTTGCCTCAACCAATGTGGTGCTCAGGTCGGCACCAATCAATTGCGGCCCGCTCTCAGTCCATTCGACAGAGGCCGCGGGCCGTTCTAGCGGAATTGTGAGCGCACGCGAGCGTCCGAGCGCCAGACGGAGCATACCCTTGCCGGCTTCGAGCAGTTTGGCGCGAACCGCATCGTCATAGAGCGCCGTCAGGAGTTTCGAATTGGAGGCAATTGTCGTCGGCAACGTGGCGAGCCGCTCGCGTCCACGCGCGATCAGACGTCCGTCGATCTCAAGATCGGCCGTCACGCTCAAACCGATGAGTGGGACCGAGCTTTCGACCCGCAACTGCAAGCGGCGCTCGACCAGCGCTTCGAACGCGCTGTCACGTTCAAACACAATGATGTCGGCAACACCGTCCTCAGCAATCGGCGCCGCTTCGGCGCGAAGCCCGGGCCGGCCAGCGAGCCCGGAAACCGCAGCGATGCGACCATTCATGGGTAGACGCTGCGGCATTGCGTCGCACTCGGTGTCTGTGCTGTCGCTGTAGATCAGAAATGGTCGATCGGGTCGGACAACGCCCTGCGGAGCACTAATTGCGTCGATTGGATGGCGCGCAAGCAAGGCCCGGCGCTGGTTGGCGAGCAGGTCTTCCTTGATCAGGATCGCTCGGTCGGCCCCGTCGGCGAGATTGGCCTCGTAGAAGCGATAGCCACCGGCTGTGCCGAGTTGCTTGAGCCCGACAAGTGGGGCTGTGTCGATCCTTCGTCCAAGCCAAGCATAGCCTGACACATCGTTCAAGACACCAAAACGCTGTTCCGCCTGACTGCGGTCGGCGTTGACATCGAACAGGAGCGTTGCCGTCCAGTCGATGGTCCTGCTGGCAAGCGTCGCTGCGATGTCCGTGCCGGCGCCAAAAACGCTCGCAGCGTCAGCATAAGCGGCATCCTCTTCGCCCGGTGCTGAGCCGAGCGTGATTGCAAACGGACCGGTTCCCAGCGCCGTGTCTGGGTGCAGAAAGCTGCCCGCATTCCATAGGCGCGGCTTCCACCCAGCGGAACGGGCAATGCCGCGCGCCTCATCATACAGCGCTGGGGGCAGCGGGGGCCAACTCACGAAGAGATGCACGCCGCTGCCGTCAGCGAGCAGTGCGATGCGTCCCAATGTCTGTTGGGTGACAGTCGGCGGCTTTGCGGATCGTCCTCGCAGGCGAGCTGCTCGCGCTGCAAAAAAGGCTTCGGGATTGGTTGCGACAGCGTCACGCAAACGGGTGTATGTCACTGACGACAGCAAAGTCCCACGATTCTCAGTGAGGAGTGCGCTCAAGACGCGCCCGCTCGGCGCCTCTAAGCGCAGCCAGTCAGTTAGCCGGGCTCCCTCGGCGGCGCTCGCCCAAGCGCGCAAGCTCGAGAAATTGGTCGCCCGTCCTGGTCCGGGCAGCGCAGCGACCGGCGCGCGCGCCATAAGCCGGCTTACCGCGCCGACCAGATCTACAGGCAATAATGCATTGGCGATCGGCCAGGCAATGATCGAAAAATGGCTACTGAAAGCACTATCGCTCGGCCGCGACAAATCGTAGCGCTTGGCCTGCGTCTCGAAGATTTCGGCAATGCGCTGGCGTTGCGCCATAGTGACGGCAAGTCCAAGCGCGTCGCTGAACTTCGCCCAGAACACTGTGCCGACCCCTTCGAAACGGAAGCCGATTTCTGCAGCAACAGCGCAAATAAGCAGTGGTGCGCGTGAAATGAGATTATCAAGGCTGTGTGACGACGCGATCGGTACCATGTCATCAAAGGGTTCTGGCCAAAGCATTGCCTGGTCAACCGCTTCGATCAACGTAACAGCGGTTGTCCGTTTCTTATTAAGCCCGACAATCGACGCCTTGAGCGAACGCTCAAGCGCATCGATCTCCCCTAAACTCAACATCCCCCGTCTACCATCATACGGATGCTCCCCTCAACGTTATGATTCCCTTGCGATCACGCACTGTCGAGTAGAAACATTTTCGCCTCATGAAGAATCTCATCCGATTTTGATGCGCGTGGCCGAACACCGCGCCCACGCCGGTGGAGAGGATCGACTTGAGCGCTTCTCTAGTCCAAATCGGACAGCAGATCGTCTTTTGGCTCCATGACTAGCGACCTTCGAACGCTTTGTGGACCTAGCGCTGTCATGGCGGCTAGCGTCTCGTTGCGCCGCGCCCGACCATCTAACCAGCGGCGTCGCCATGCACTCGCGATCGTTGCTGCGGTTGCGGGCTCCGCCTGCTCCGATGCCATGCCCATCAGCGCCATCCTCGCATCCTTGCCCAGTTCGCAGGCATAGAATAGCCGCGGCGTCGCGTGGTGAAGGACGGTGTCGCTCGCGATGCCGAGTGCGTCCAGCCCTTCCCTGATCTGGCGAAGTCGCGGGCTTGTGCCCTCGCCGAACCGGTTGTTCACGCGCCTGGAGGTGTGGCGAGTTTGCGCCATCTGCCTGAGCGCATGCGCTGTGTCCGCTCCAAGATGCAGTGTCCCGAAGCCGCCGGTCTTGCTTCGACCGATCGAATCCCAGCGCAGATCGTGATGCAAGTCGAAGTGGTCAACGGCTCGGAGGCTCAGCCGGTTATACTGGCTGGATCCGACACCGTAGAGGCTCGTAGTGGTCAGCACCCTGAGGTCCGCCGGCTTCGAGATGGCACGCCCCGCCATCTGCGACGCGATCACGCTGACTTGATTGCCGTAACGCGCGGTATATTGGTCGCGCACCTCCTTCGAGGCCAGCAGCAAAGCCACCAGCTTGCCGCCCAAGATCTCGTTGTACGGCGCTACGGCACCGCAGATACTCACGTCTGCGACGCGGCTCGACAAGCCTGCCTTCCGGAATTCCGTCAGCACGATGTCAAGTGCGCGCTGGCCGGTGCGAGCGGCGAAAAGTTGATTCAGCGCGGTAGACGGATCACCCTCAAGGTCAGCCGCGCGGAACACCTGCTTCGCAAAGAGCAACTGCGCCAATAGCTCTGCTCGCTTGCGCACGAACAGAAGGTCTTCCGAGGCCGTGCGCCAGTCGGTGTCGTCGCCGGTCACCTTCACGGCGCCGCGCATCGGCTTCACGCTCCCGCCTTCTTCCATGTGAGTCTGGTAGTGCGCACGGAGTTCGAGGTCGCGAGCGAAAGCGGCACCCGCTGCCTTCTGCTCGAGCCTCAGGACGGTGTTATCAACGGGTGTCGCGATCTCCTCTGGACTGGCAAGGTCATCCCATCGCACTGACTCGATCGAATTCTCCAGCCGTTGGATGATTGCGCGCGCGAACCCACCTGACTCCCACGTGCCCTCGCGGAGGTTCGTCTCGGCCGCGTCCCTTAGCCAGCCTATCCAGTTGTCGCGAACCGAGACCCTCATCACCGGGCTGGCGAGCATCGCGATGCCCATAATCGGTTGGTTCGGCCGGGCGGCGTTCCTGATTAGCACGAGAAGTTGGCGGCCAGGGATTGGCCGATACTCGTGTGCCCACGTATGGCGGAAATAACGCCAGACATCGTTGAGTGGCAAGCCAGTGTAATTGCATCGCTTGCCGGGGTGGCAGATCTCCACGACCGGCTCGATGAGTTCGGCGAGTGCGGTGTCGCGTTCAGCCCCAGTAAGGTCGGCGATCGCCTGAAGTTTGTTGGACAGCGCTTCGCCATCGTCGATAAGGTCGAGTATCGAACTCTTAACCCCGGGCGCCCTCATGGTGGGGCGCTCCATCCGCGTAATGAAAGTTCTGACGGAAGGTTCGGCCAACTGCCTACGGCGGGCGAGTTGCAGGGCTGAGCGGATGCGCAGTTTGATGTCGTTCATCGAGTGCTCGGAACTGGTCTCGATGCCGGGGGGCTTAAAGTGCAGTCCTTCTCGTTCGAACGAGACGCCCCAACCCTGTTCGAGTAGGTCTGCGATTAGGAGACACACGGCTCGCAGTTTTGCGCTGTCGCCCTCGTCGATGTAGCTGCGCGCCAATGCACGGAGGCTGTCGGAGAAGCCCGCCGGGGTCGGTCCGGCGAAGTTCAACAGTCCGTGCAGTTGATCGCGCTCATCGGGTGCAAGAAAGGGTGCGAACTTCCGCAGACCGGACTGGTCATCGTCGCCTTTTCCCATCGCTTCCTCCCTGCCTGAGTTGAACTTCTTCACAGCAATGCCAACTTCTTGCCATTCGCGCCAGCAGACATTCGATTAACTTCAGCGCCTTGCTGGCGGTCGCTGTTATTCATGGAAGCGCGACATGTCTCTGACCCAGCCTTTGAGTAGACGCCGATACTCTGCAAACACCCAGGGGGCACCCTCCAACGCATTCCGTTCGATTCTTTTGAGCAATGCCGAGAGAGCAAGGGACTGGTCCGTCACGTCGATGGTATGGCGCAAAAGCGTGGTGAGTTCCTCCCTTTTGGAGCAATCGTCCCTTACGGCTTTGTCGGTGATGTCCGGCGCGCTCGCGGCCAGCGCGTTCCGTGACGTGGTTCCGTGCACGCTGTTTGCGACGACTGGCTCCGACGCAGTCTGCTGCCGCTCAGCCTTAGCCATTCGAACCTTGGATCTTAAGTGTTCGATTGCCTTTGGAAGCCCAGCAATGTGCAAACGATTCCACATCTCAGGAGATAGCGAAACTTGCTGCTTGGAGGTCGTGACACCGAACGCTTCGTCCAAGGATGCCGAGAACTCTACCCCAACGCGGATGTAGCGATCGTTGTTGATGAACGTCGTCCATGGAGTGCGGGATTGCACGTCGACGACGCGTCCATTCCGGCTGAACACCAGACCATGGTAGGCTTTTATGATAGGAAAGCGCTCGTTGGCATTCAAGCCGATCGCGTCGCGCGACTTGTCCGTGGCTCCGAAGGACGGCGGGAGCCAAGAGTAGCGAAGCGTTAGGTCTCCAGAATTACCGTCTCCACAGTCGATCGCAATCGTCATTGGATCAAGCGCCTGAGCGCGGTCTTGGTCGAGCGCGTGGAACTCGCCCTCCGGGTCAAGGAAGAGTGGGTCAATAGGGCGCACTTTTTCCCCATCAACATGGATGGCCGTCGCGGTGAGAAGTTTGTGATAGGTCACACCGAAATGACGGAGCAGGTTTCTGCGCAGTGCTGTCGTCGTCACCCAGTCGAGCCTGTCGAGTTTGTCGATGACGACGACCGTTCCAGACTCCCAGCCCTGCGGATGGTTTCGTTCAATCGCGTCGACTACGAAGCCAGGGAGCGCTGCTGGCTGAGCCGCTGGGATCGCAATTTTCAACGCATCCATTTGGTAGCTTCCGTTATCGAGTAGATCGAGATCTAGGCTAACCGAATGGCAACTTCCCCCCCTTAGCTTCGAGTAGATTGTGAATCGACGCCCCATGCTGACGGTGGCGCATGGAAGTCCATAGCCGAAACGCCCGAGACCGTGACGGTCATTTTCACGGTGAGTCCCGCCCCACATCATCGCAAGCCGCAACATGCTTGGGTCCATGCCGTGCCCGTCGTCAATGACCGCGAGGTGCGTTGGTTTAACGGAGGAACCACCGTCGGCATAACCGAGGACCATGTCGATGCGCTCGGCGTACGCTTGAATCGAGTTGTCGATCAGTTCCGCCAAGGCTTCGACGTTACTTTTATAGCCGATGTGCCTTATGCCCCGGACGAAAGATTCTGGGACTACTAGCCCCAGATCAACATGGGAGCCCCTATATTTATTTACATATTTTTTTTGCCGCGAGAGGACGGTACTAGATTTTTCGTTTATCATTGCACGGTTCTCCTGTCGTTAAGCCACGCGATGTTGCGTCGTCATCGATTATTAATTTAGCCATATCGTTTTAGGTTGCAGAGTTGCGCGCTTCCGAACGATCAGCCAAAATCATGCTATGAAATTTGAAATATTCAATTTTCACTACATCAATGATGTCGATTGCCGTTGAGAAAGAATAAATTCTTTCGAAAATACGGTTGGGTAGTAAATATCCAAGACCAGACGGGCAGCCACAATTGCCCCAGTTTTTTGGTGCGTGAAATTTTCGCCGAGTGGCCTGCCCGCTGGACTGTACGCACACGTTGCCTTTAGAAAACCCCCACGCATGACATGTCTTGATGGACCGCTGGCACAATGACAAACCCATGGCGTCCGGCCGCATATTCTCCGGCCCGCACCAAGAATCGGCGGATTACTTGACTATTCCGATCCCCTCCGACGGTGGCCAGCGCCTCAACCATGCCGGGATGATCGGATGATCGAACAGCGGAAATCACCACCCAGTCCTTTGCGTGGCGGCGTGCAAAATGCTGGCGGTCGCGGGTGAAAGATTCTGCCGCTGACAACTCGCGGCCGTGGAGGGCCTCCCAAGCATCAGGATACCAATCTCGCAACGACCTGTCTGCCGTAGCCTGTTCGCGGTAGGTGAACAGGTCCGGGTAACCTGCGGCGACGAGCGCCCATTCGGCGTCTTCTTCATACCAGCCACCAGATAGTCGCAACGCGGGATCCATCCCTGCATTGCGTGCCCGGTCGAGCTTGAAGCCGCCATGACCGGCAGTGGAATGAAAGACGATCCCCTCAGCGTAGATGGTCGCCGATTGAGACATACCCCAAGGCGTAGAAACGCGCAGGATCGTATCGACGCGGCCGAGCGCGTTGCGCTGGCGTGTCCGTCGTCAGAACATTTGGCGCAGCTCGCGGCGTAGATTAGCGGAGTGCGGGCCTCGTCTGGGGGTTGATGTTAAGCGGCGAGCTTGCGGTGTTGCAAGCGCCGATGCTCGATGGT